>NZ_CALIOS010000138.1:0-44163 GCF_938044715.1 uncultured Turicibacter sp. | reverse complement strand
TATCCAATTTCTTGGATGAAGTAATTATATCATAATTTATGGTAAAAAAAATAGTCGAAATAACAAAAAAATGTAGAAAAATGGTAAAGAACATTTCGGTTTAAAATGTTTGTTAAGCGATAAAAGATTCTATGTTTAAAAAAATGATGAAGTCTTAGTCATCCTCGCAAGTTTTTACATATTTTAAAGACTTAGGAATATAATGAAATGACAAAGAAAAATAGGAGGGTAAAAAATGAGTTATTCATTTAATTGGGATTGTACACTACCAATCAAAAACATAGAAGATATTGTATCGATTAATATTGTACCTGAGACAAACGTTTATGATGAAGGGGATTATTTATCACTTCGCGGGCAAGTGTGTATTGATGGAGAATATGTTTCATCGACTAAAGAGCAATTTTTATTTAATGAGTGTATTCCTTTAGATATCACGCTACCTAATAACGATCGTACGACGAATATTAAAATTGATGTAGAGAATTTTGATTATACGATTGAAGATGGAAATAGGTTATGTTTAAATATTAGATTATGCATTGCAGGATATAATTTAGATAGTACACCAACATTAATTGAACCTGATGAAGAGGATGAAGGGCAGGAACAACCGCCTGTTATTTTTACTAAGGAAGCTATTTTTTCTCCTAAATCAGTTGCGTCGAATGATGATGAGGATCTTGACTATTTAGATTTTGATGACGTTGCGATGCCATCTCACCAGGAAGCGGTGGAATTAGTTGATGAGGAACCAGTTAAAAAAGATGCTGCACTTCCTAAACCATTTTTATCAGAGGTGGCTCGAAAAGAAATAGCAGTTAACCAAGTTCAAAATGATGGAGAGGAAGAAGGAGAAACAGAAATCTTTACTGAATCAAATGATGAATTTGTTCCTGTGGTTGGGGGGGATGTTGAGGCAGTTGCACCGATTGAGGAAGTAGGAGAAGAGCCAGATTTAGTAATTGAAGGTGAGGTAGTGGAGGAGCTAGAACCAGTGATTGAAGCCGAGGTAGTAGAAGAGCTAGAACCAGCGATTGGAGTAGAGGTGGTGGAAGACCGAGATCCAGTGATTGAAGTAGAGGTAGTAGAAGAGTTAGAGCCAGTGGTTGAAGCAGAAGTAGTAGAAGAGTTAGAGCCAGTGGTTGAAGCCGAGGTAGTAGAAGAGTTAGAGCCAGTGATTGAAGCAGAAGTAGTAGAAGAGCTAGAGCCAGTGGTTGAACAATTATCTGATTCAGGTGCATTTGTTGAGCAGGCATCTCGAAAAGAAACATTAACAGATAAAATTAAGCAAATTTTAAATAAAGAACCGGTTGTTGTAGAAAAAAAATCAGAACCTGTTCCAACTACTCCTGCTACTGAGGTGGTTGAAGAAGTCGTACCGGTTAAAGAGGAAGTCGTTAAAGAAGTTGAGGAAATTCAAGTACCCGTTGAACAAAAAGTTGTTGAGCAAGTGGCTACGATTGAGCAAACGATTCAACAACCAATCTCACAATCAACAGGATGGGAAGAAGTTATTTCAGAACAAACGATGCCGACTAAATATCATCCAGTGATGCCAATTCCAGTGGTGCAAGAAGAAGTGACAGAACCAAAAGAAATGATAGAAGAGGAAGAAATTTTACCGTATCCATTAAAACAAAATATTAAAGAAGTAACTTTTGAAGAGCCTGTTGTGAAAGAAAAGTCTAACTTGTTTGATATGTTATATGGATTAGATCAAGAGGAGGAAGTGGCGACGGTGGAAAGTCAAGAAACTGTATCTGAAACGCCAGTTTCGACATCAATTCAAACTGTCTCACAACCTGTTATTCAAAAAGTTCAAGTAACACAACAAATGACACAACCAGTTCAAGTAACACAACAAATAACACAACCGGTTCAAGTGGAACAATCATTAGTTGCTGTACAACCTGTTGAAGAAGAGGTAAAGGAAAGTAAGGTAGCCGTCAATATGTCATCATCAAGTGATGATTCGATTGCAAGTCAATTCTCAGATGGGGAAAGTATTATTAAAATCGTGTTTGTTCAAGAGGAAGAAACAACCATTGATGATATTTGTACAAAATATAATGTAACCCAAGATCATATTTATAATTGTGCAAATGTTCAGTCTCCTCTTTGTCCAGGCGATCATGTGATGATAAATTATGGACAATTTAGAAGAAATTAAAATTTTAATTGAAACAAATTATAATCTGAGTGTTGAAAAGGTTTCAAACATTACCTCTAAATCTTTGAAAGTTTCGACAGCACAACACGAATATGTTTTAAAGCTAGCAGAGGGTAATGATGAATTTATTATGAAGCAATTATTTGCTTATAAGTCATTACCTAAAAATATTTTACCCATTTATAGAACGAGAGATCGACAACATTTAGTTCCTTGTCGAGGTCAATTTTTTTATCTGACAGATTATGTTCAAATTATTGCTGTTCCACTTGAAAAGCAGTTATACTATTATGTTGAATTGTTAAATGACTTGCATGAGAAAACGCGTTTAATGACGGATATAAGCGATGAAGAAATTTCTAAAATTTATAATAAAGAGTATAAACGACTTGAGACGAGTTATTCGAAGTTACAAAAAATTATGGAGGCGTGCGAACTTAAGAAGGATCGCTCGCCTTATGAGTGGTATTTTATGATGGTTTATCCGATGATTTATCGGATGTTACAGCAGGCTCATGAGGAGTTGAAAAAGTTTTACGATTTATTAAAAAGGGATCATAAGATGCCGATTAGTTTAATTCACGGTGATGTGAATGTGGCTAATGTTTTAATAAGCGAAAAGGATACATATCTGATTAATTTTGAAAAAAGCCTGTTTTCTTTATCTTCATTGGATATGTATTATTTGGTTGAGGTTTATTATCAGGTTCCTGGAATGAAATCAATTATTTTAGATTATGTTAAAAATGAAAAAGCCGCAATTTTGCGGCACTATTTTTTCTTTAAATCATTATTAGTTGACTTATCAGAGCTCGGTGAGTCTTTACAAGACCACTCGTTGATTAATATTGCAGTATTAAATGAAACATTAGCTCCTCATTTATTAGCTTTTCAAGTTTATAATGAGTTTAACACACCCACCACAACAACGCCAACAAGCCCCCAAGGATCATCAACATGACAAAGTCAAACTGTGAAAAAGAAAAAATGATGAGGAATAATTGATAAAAAAATAAAAGACAAATAATTGATTTTAAAGAGCTTAGATAAGCTCGCCATCCACCTCTTCTTGGATTATTTTTTGGATACATCATATCCACCCCCTTAATATAGTTTATGCATGAGATAAGGGATATAATATATAAGCCCTGATTAATTTTCTACAGAAAGAAAATTTTATCTCATTATCTAGTAATGAAGGGCGGCTTTTCGAGGGGAGAGAATGTGTATTCAGACTTGATAATCGAGCATTTGAATAACCAAGACTGACTTTCACGATCTAGGTTATTAATCATTATATATAAAACATCTAGCAAATTTTTAAGTTAGATGTTTTTTTGTTCCATTCACTTAATATCTTTTATAAGGTATTAGAATTAATTTGAAATTCTTATTCAGCTATTGAATAAATTTGTTTGATGTTGTAGAATACTAACATATATAGCATGATAGGTAATAACCGTGACCAGGAGGAGTAAAAGTATTTTTACATTTTAGAGAGGAGTTCATGTGCTGAAAGAACTCTATGTGAAGACTTTGAAGGTAGCCTGCGAGTTGAGTTTCTGAATAGAGAAGTTAGTAAGAAATTCCGTTTGCTGCGTTAAAGCATAAGTGGTAAGTATAAACTTACAATTAAGGTGGTACCGCGGAATTTTAAGCATTTCGTCCTTTTATAGGACGGAGTGCTTTTTTTGTTAGTCGAGCTTGTCGGTTTACTGATACGGACTTAGTTTAACTATGTTAGATGTTCTTCTTAAATGAATTAAGAGCTAGAACGTCTATACGCCTGTGGTGGATATCACTAATTCGATGTCGTCTATCAATTGTTTGGTCTTGAGATGAAAGAATAAAATTTCAAGATGTACATGCACACTTTTGCTAGCTTATTTTCTGATGATTAAACGGGACCTTATCGTGAATTTGAATTGAAGGAGGGCATTAAAATGACTAAGAACTTAGCACCTAAGTATAATCATTTAGATGTTGAACAAGGTAAATATGCGTTCTGGTATGAACAAGATTGTTTTAAAGCAGAACCACAATCAAATAAACCAAAATATACAATCGTTATTCCGCCACCAAACGTGACAGGAAAATTACACTTAGGACATGCTTGGGATACATCGTTACAAGATATCATTATTCGTATGAAACGTATGCAAGGTTATGATGCTTTATGGTTACCAGGAATGGATCATGCTGGAATTGCAACTCAAGCAAAAGTTGATGCACGTTTAAAAGAACAAGGATTATCTCGTTACGATATTGGACGTGAAGCATTTTTAGAAAAAGCGTGGGAATGGAAAGAAGAATATGCAGGCTTTATCCGTCAGCAATGGGAAAAAATGGGGTTATCATTAGATTATTCTCGTGAACGTTTCACATTAGATGAAGGATTATCAAAAGCAGTTCGCCGTGTATTCGTTCAATTATACGAAAAAGGATTAATTTATCGCGGTGAACGCATTATTAACTGGGATCCAGCAGCTCGTACAGCTTTATCTGATATCGAGGTTATTCATAAAGAAATCGAAGGAGCTTTCTATCATTTCAAATACATGATTGAAGGAACAGATGAATTCTTAGAAGTTGCAACAACTCGTCCTGAAACAATGTTTGGAGACGTTGCCGTTGCGGTTCACCCTGAAGACGAACGTTATAAACATTTACTTGGTAAAAATGTTCTGATTCCAGGAAATGCTAAACCAATCCCAGTCATTGCTGATGAATATGTTGAAATGGATTTTGGAACAGGGGCTGTTAAAATTACGCCAGCTCATGACCCTAACGATTTTGAAGTTGGAAATCGTCATAACTTAGCTCGTCCAATCTGTATGAACTTAGATGGTTCAATGAATGAATTAGCAGGTAAATATAATGGAATGGATCGTGCAGATGCACGTAAACAATTAGTGGCTGATTTAGAAGCAGCGGGATTAGTTGTTAAAATTGAAAAACATGTTCATGCAGTTGGGCACTCTGAGCGTACAGATGCAGTCGTTGAACCTTATTTATCAACACAATGGTTCGTTAAAATGGAAGAATTAGCTGCTCGTTCAGTTACAAATCAAGGAACTGATAATAAAGTAAACTTCGTTCCAGAGCGTTTTGAAAATACATTCTTACGTTGGATGGAAAACATTCATGATTGGTGTATTTCACGCCAATTATGGTGGGGACATCAAATTCCAGCTTGGTATCATAAAGAAACTGGAGAAATGTATGTCGGAGAAGAGGCTCCAGCAGATATTGAAAACTGGAACCAAGATGAAGACGTATTAGATACATGGTTCTCGTCTGCTTTATGGCCATTTACAACTTTAGGTTGGCCAGATGTTGAATGTGAGGACTTTAAAGCTTACTTCCCAACAGATACATTAGTAACAGGATATGATATTATCTTCTTCTGGGTATCTCGTATGATTTTCCAAAGTTTAGAGTTTACAGATGAGCGTCCATTTAAAAATGTCTTAATCCATGGATTAGTACGTGATGCTGAAGGACGTAAGATGAGTAAATCATTAGGTAATGGGGTTGACCCAATGGATGTTATTGAGAAATACGGGGCAGATAGCTTACGTTACTTCTTAACAACAAATTCAGCACCAGGTCAAGATTTACGTTATATTGAAGAAAAAGTAGAGTCTACATGGAATTTCATTAATAAAATTTGGAATGCTTCTCGTTTCGTCATCATGAATTTGGAAGGGATGACAGTAGAAGATGTATGTTTACAGGCTGCTACATTAAACGTTGCAGATAAATGGATTTTAGGTCGTTTAAATGAAACAATTGAAGCAATCAACTATAATGCAGATAAATTTGAATTTGGTGAGGTAGGACGTCACTTATACAACTTTATCTGGGAAGATTTCTGTAACTGGTATATTGAAATGGCTAAGTTACCATTACAAGGTGAAGACGAAGAAGCAAAACGTTCAACTCGTATGGTTTTAACTTATGTATTAGAATCTATCGTGAAATTATTACATCCATTTATGCCATTCGTAACAGAAGAAATTTATCAAATGATTACACGTGAAAATACGGCATGTGCAGTAGCAGCATGGCCAGTTGTTAAACCAGAATTCAATGATGCGAAAACAATGGCTGATTTCACATTATTAATGGATATTATCCGTTCAGTTCGTAACATCCGTGCTGAAGTAGATGCGCCAATGAGCAAAAAAATCCGTATTTTTATCAACGCTAAATCAGAAGAGGCATTAGTCAACTTAACAGCAAACCAAGCTTACTTAGCTCGTTTCTGTAATCCAAGTGAATTAGTGATTGAAAAAGATTTAACAGTATCAGAAGAAACAATGACAGCTGTTGTAACAGGAGCTGATATCTTCTTACCAACTGAAGGATTAATTGATGTAAGTGCAGAAATTAATCGTTTAACAGCCGAACTTAAAAAATTAGAAGGTGAAGTTAAACGTGGAGAATCTAAGCTTGCAAATGAAAAATTCGTTTCAAAAGCACCTGCTCACTTAGTTGAAGAAGAACGTAATAAATTAGCTGATTACAAAGAAAAATTTGAAACGGTTAAAGAACGTTTAGCACAACTTCAAAAATAATTATTTTTAAACTGCCTTAGTTTTAGGGCAGTTTTTTTTATCGACTAAGATGATGAATTTTGTAAGTAATTATATTTTTTAGTAAATGTGACAAAAAATACAAGTTATGAGGGACGGTTTTTTCTTTCAAAAACGAATATTAGTTGGTAGAATTATGATAGTATTACAAAAAATATGATATCAAATGATGCTTAAATCAAAAGAGAGTTATAAATTTAGATAAAATGGGAAAAATAATCTATTATTGGATGGGGAAAGGGTGGTATCAACATGAATGAGTCAAAGAAAAGAAAAAAATATCGTTTAAATGCTAAGTTTTATTGTTGGATTTTTCTTTTTGGGATTATTGGCACATTAATTTTTAATGTTAAATATTCAATTCAATCAAATACACTTCCTAATTTTCATGGGTGGTCAGCCGAAGAAGTGATGGCATATGACAAAGAACACGAAAATATAACAGTGATTTATGAATTAGTTTATTCCTATGATATTTTACAAAATAGGGTCATGGAACAATCCATTAAACCAAGAACTGTCATTGGAAAAGATCCATTGGTCTTAACGGTAACCGTTTCTAAAGGGGCCCCTGTAATGGATGATTTTACGGGGAAAAGCGTGTCAAAGTTAATGGAGTTTGCAAATGAACACGATTTAATTGTAGTGTCGACTGAAGGATCAGATGAAGTGGAAAAAAGAAGTGGTAATCAGGTTATTTCTCAGTCTGTTTTAATGGGAGAGACACTTAAGAAAGGTGAAAAAATCCAAGTGACGCTAAATTAAAACAGCTGATTTTGATGTAATTAGGTGGTGTTGAAATGTTTAGAAATGGAAATGATGTCATTGAATGGGTAAATCAACAATTACGATTTGGAATAAAACCAGGACTTGAACGAATGGAAGCTGCTTTAGCGCGTCTTGGGAATCCCCATTTAAAAATAAGAACCATTCATATTGCAGGAACGAATGGAAAAGGATCAACAGTTACGTATCTTCGTTCGGTATTACAGGATGCAGGGTATCTTGTAGGAACCTTTACGTCTCCCTATATTGAATCATTTAATGAACGTATTTCATTAAATGGTGTTCCGATTAGTGATGATGATTTAGCGTGGTGTGCGAATGTCGTGAAACCGATCGTTGAAGAAATTAATAAAACTGATATTGGACCTTTTACAGAATTTGAATTAATCACACTTATTTCATTTGTTTATTTTAAAAATCAGCCCGTTGATGTCGTGATTTATGAAGTGGGATTAGGAGGTCGTTTGGATGCAACAAATATGATCCAACCACTGGCATGTGGGATTACGAATATCGGCCATGATCATGAAGCGATTTTAGGTGATACTTTACAAAAAATTGCAGTTGAAAAACTGGGGATTGTAAAACATGGTGTTCCTTTGTTTACAACAGAGGATGATGACGATGTGTTAGAAATTTTTAAAGTTACCTGTGAAGGGAAAAATAGCCCATATTTAAATGCCTTAAGTACTTATGCTCCAACAAATATTAAGAATCGACATGAAGGGATTCAATTTGATTGGGTTGATTTACCGAATGTTAAGTTAAATATGAAAGGACTTCATCAGGTTAAAAATGCGACTTTAGCCTATTCTATCTTAAAGTATTTAAAAGAAAAAAGGATTTTTAGCATTTCTGAAGTAAATATATATAGGGGAATGAAAGAAGCTTTTTGGAAAGGTCGCTTTGAATTGATTCATGATGAGCCAGCCATTATTTTAGATGGTGCTCATAATCCTGAGGGAATGAAGAACCTATGTGAAACAGTACAAGAGCTTTATCCAACCAAACGCCATGTATTTATGGTGAGTGTTTTAAAGGATAAAGAGTATAGCGAGATGTTTAAGTATTTAAAAGTAGTAGCGGATGAGGTTCATTTTACAACCTTTGATTATCCACGGGCACAATCGGGAAAAAATCAGTTTGAGAGTTATAGCGGTCTGAATGCAGATTATGACGAAGATTATGAACAATTACTTGAGAAGTTATTAGATCACTTAACGGATGAGAAGTGCCTAATTATTACGGGATCTTTATATTTCATTTCAGAAGTTCGAAAATATTTAATGAAATGAGATTTCAACAATTTTCTTAAGATGATTTTGATATCATGAGACTCATAAACTAATTAGTAAAACTAATCATGGGATGATTTGTACGATTGGATGGGGGATTATGGTTAAAAAAAATAAAATGGATCCTAAGATGATTCGAGCTTTTTTGTTGTTGACGTTGATATTTACTGTTTTAGGGTTTTCGTTTGGTAAAATATTAGATGGGATTTTATTGCCAAATTCAAGTGAGGATCAACCAACTGTCTCAGTTGAGACACCTGAAGAGACTAAAGCAACGGGCGAATCAGATGAAACAACTGAAGAAAAGACCTCGATAGAGGTGGCAGTAAATGATGAAAATGCCATTTATATTATGCAGTTAGGTGTTTTTGAAACCTATGATAATCTTCTAACGTTAGCTGGAGATTTACAAAAACTAGGGTATAACTATGGTGTTACTAGAACGGATGGAAAGTATTCTGTATTTTCCCATATCTCAGGAACGAAAGAATCATTAGAAAGTGTTGAACAAGCTTTAAAAAGCCAAAATTTAACGTATTTCATTAAACGATTAGAAATTGAAAGTGGAGATTTACGTTGGGATTATTTTTTACAAGCTGTCAAACAAAATCCATTTGAAATGACAAGTGAGTTTATACAGACGTTTACAGATGATGAGATGCACATCTTTGGTTATTATATGACCTTATCAAATGCTTCCTTTGAGACGCTTGCCAATGAGCGTCAAAAAATGTTACTTGAAATCTATCAATGGTTAACTCAATAAGATTGGAAGTGATTGATTTTAAATGGAGTCCTTTATGATTCGTGATTTACCGTTTGATGAGCGGCCACGAGAACGTTTATTAACTGAGGGGGCAGAGTTTTTATCAAATGCTGAACTTTTAGCCATTTTATTAAGAACGGGGACAAAGAATCAATCAGCTCTTCAAATGGCACAGCTTATTTTAAAGCAAACACAAGGATTGAAGTTTTTAAATGAGATGACCATTGAAGAGCTTATGAATGTAAAGGGAGTAGGCAAAAGCAAAGCGATTCAATTGCTTGCAAGTATTGAACTTGGGAAACGTATTTCTAAAGCGAAATATCAAAAAGTTGATGCTATTTTATCACCTAGTGATTGTGTCGATTATTTAGCAGTTGAAATGAAACATTTGACACAAGAACATTTTGTTGTTTTATTCTTAGATACTAAAAATTATATCATCTCGAAAAAAACAATTTTTATTGGATCATTAAATAAAGCGATTGTTCATCCAAGAGAAGTCTTTAAAGAAGCCATTAAACGTTCTGCGGCTTCGGTGATTTGTGCACATAATCATCCGAGTGGTGATCCTACACCGTCTGAACAAGATATTGGCTTGACTCATCGTTTGTATGAGGCAGGCGAATTAATTGGTATTAAAGTGCTGGATCATTTAATTATCGGTGATGATCAATTTGTAAGTCTTAAAGAAAAAGGTTATTTATAAAATTATAAAAGCTCGCTATTACAGCGAGCTTTTATTCTGTTTTAACGTTGGTTTTAGCATCTTCTTTCATTTCCCATTGGATGACAATCGTCATTAAAACTCTCAATAAAAAGATGGAACCGAGGATAATAAGTTCATTTAAACTTTGGATGAGAACAGTTTTTAATATTTCAGCTGCTAATTTAAATTCTAGCCCTGTTGCCATGGAATTAGCAAATTGATGTTTAACAGGGTAGGCATCTTTTGTGAGAAGTGCTCTAACATAATGATAAAAAGCCCTAAATGATCCAATGGTTATAATTAAGATTCCCATCATTTCTAAAATACTAATAATGATAGGTAATATAGTATCAATTATTGATTCAACCATAAAGTCCCTCTTTTTTATAAGATTATTTTTATTATTCGGAATAATGACAAAGATATACAACTTTTCAAAAAATCAGAAAAATTTGTTATTTGTTAGACGTTTCTAGATATATAGTTTAGAAAACTTTAATAAAGTGGGGGGCTAGGAGGTATGTGTGGATTTATGGTGTAATGATTTAAAAACAGAAGAGTTTGAAGGAAGTGTTGTCTAGATTTCGTATCGAGGACCTGATTGATGTATGATTGAAAATCGTGTGGGGATGTGAGAGTTTTATTATTTATCGACTATAAGAGTTGAAGATTCACAGATGCAACCTTTTGAGTTAAATGGCAGTTTAGTTGTTTGCAGTGTAAAAGTCTATGGGGTTGAGGTTGATTATTGGATGTTGAATCAAGCAAGGGAAGGATGTCAGGTTTTGGATCCGATTGCTCGATTTTTAAGTAATTACGGTGATAGTGGAAAATAAATGTAAGAGATAGTTGAAAGGATGTCTAAGTCAAAGGGTTAGATGTTATAATGTAACTAATAAAAATGTAATAGAATGAGATGAGGAATGTATGAATGGTCAAGCATGTAGGAACGTGTGAGTTAGAAACGAAACGGCTGATTTTAAGAAAATTCAAACGGGATGATGCAGTAATGGTTTTTAATAATTGGGCAAGTGATGAGGAAGTGACACGCTATGTGGCTTGGCCTATACATCATCATATCGGGGAAACTACTAAAGTATTGATAGGATGGGAGATGGATTATCAACATCTAACGACTTATCAATGGGCAATAGTTTTAAAAGAAACACAGGATGTGATTGGGTCGATTTCTTTATTTAATATAGTCAACTTACATCAAAAAGAAGGGGCTGTTTGTGAGTTTGGTTATTGTTTAAGTCGAAAGTATTGGAATCAAGGAATTACGACGGAGGCTTCTTGTGCGATTTTAGCTTTTGCTTTTGAAGTAGTCGGGTTTACGAGAGTGAAGGCTCGTCACGATGTGTTAAATGTGGCATCAGGCCGCGTGATGCAAAAGCTTGGTATGACATATGATCGTTTGTTGAAAAACGCCTGTCAAAATAGTAGACGACAATGGATTGATTGTAAGGTTTATCAAATTCAGAAAGAGGAGTTTTTTAAGTCCTTTCAATCAAATATAAAAGGTGGAATGTAAGATTCCACTTTTTATGTGTTTTTGTCTGGTCATTCAGTGTTATTGAGATGATCGGATTCGAATTAAGGATGAGATGACGAAATTTGAGTTAAACTAAATAAGAATATTTCATGTCAGATAGGAAAAAAATACTGTTCTTTTTGGAATATTGTAACTCTTTTTCTTTTAGATAGTGTAAAAAGTGTGTAAACTTTCCACAGTTAAATCTATCTGTTCAAATGGGGTTGTGTATAACATATCAATTCTATATAATTAGCAGTATATATTATTGTTTAAGTTTAGGATGTGTTCGAATGAAGGGTGTTAACCATTTAAAAGTTTTTGGAATTATCGTTTTAATTTTTATGACCTTAATCACGGTGGGGTATACGATGCATAATGAAACGCTTAATCCACTTCCTGAACGTGTGATTAAAGATGGAATGTCAGTGGTTCAGACTGGGTATACAGGGATTGTGGAAGGCTTTAAGCGGTTTGTGACGAATGTGAATGATTTATTTCATACGTATGAGGAAAATAAGTTATTAAAACAGCAGCTTTATAATTATGAGTC
The DNA here is from genome assembly GCF_938044715.1 of uncultured Turicibacter sp. Classification (NCBI taxonomy): domain Bacteria; kingdom Bacillati; phylum Bacillota; class Erysipelotrichia; order Erysipelotrichales; family Turicibacteraceae; genus Turicibacter; species uncultured Turicibacter sp. Next base: position 31,752 of record NZ_CALIOS010000138.1, on the reverse strand, counting down.
TTTAAACGTTTATACGAATCAGTTAGAAGAGCAGTTGGCTTCTTTAGAGGAAACATTAGAGACAGGGTTGTCACTGACCAGTTATGATACGATTAATGCCACAACCGTGATGCGGAATGTTGATCAATGGCATGACTTTATGGTGATTAATAAAGGGAAAAAAGATGGAATTGAGACGGATATGGCTGTTTTATCAAAAGAGGGGTTCTTAATCGGTAAAGTGATTACAGTCAACGAAGTTTCATCAAAAGTTAAATTAATTAAAAATCAAGATTTCGGTAGTAAGGTGTCAGCTTTAATTGATGGGAAAGAAAATTCAATCGGAACGGTTGAAGGTTATGATTACATGAATGATGAGTTAGTGATGACACAGGTTTCAAAAGATGTATTGGTAGAGCCTGGGGATGTGGTCATTACAAGTGGACTTGGAGGTGTTTATCCGCGTGCTTTATTAATTGGCTATGTGGATCGTGCTGAAGTTAGTAAAGATGGCTTGACACAGACGCTTTATTTAAAAGGGGAGAAAAACTATAATAATATGGATTATGTCATTGTTGTAAAACGTGAGGCGGTGGTTCCGAATAATGGTTAGAGTCATTGTTTTATTTATTACCTGCTTTGTTATGGATAATTTGTTAGTTAGTTTTTTACCAATTCAACCGATGTTTGGTTCTTATAGTGCAATTCCTAATGTGTTTTTAATGTGTTTATGCTTCTTTACGTTTTATGATCGTGGAAATAAGGCATTAGTATTTGCGATTATTTTCGGTATTTTATATGATATTTGTTATGCGGATTTGTTTGGAATCTATACGTGTTTGTTCCCGATTATTACGTTCTTACTTCAACGCTTTGTTTCAAATAGTATGCCAGTCAATATTTTATCGATGCTTGCTTTATTCTCAATTGTCATTGTGATTGAAGAATGGGCGGTTTATTTTTTAGTTAATACGATGATGGTAACGAATGTTAGTGGTTATGCCTTCGTAAAATTAATTTTATTTCCAACCTTATTATTTAACTCACTTGTTGTTTTAGTCTTGTATCCCATTTTGAAAAGTCAGTTTGGAAGATATCAAAAACAACTTGAACATATGTAAAAGCATCTCTTAAGAGATGCTTTTTGTTTTATAAAGTAAAGATGACACATTTATAGATGCATTGAGATAATCTAAATAATTTTTATTTAAAATAAGTTTTGAATTTCTCCTCAAATGGTCTAAATGCTTAATTTCCTTCATATGATGAAAGTGAAATATCAGGCTATGAGTTGTAAATGATGTTGTTAGGGGGAATAAATCGTGGCTGATCCTAGAAAGAGAAAAAGCACATACCGGTCTAATTATCAAGGATATCGACCAACACATTCAAATTATTATGCAAAGTATCGAAATAAAAAACAGCAAGATGAGACTAGCCAGATGGTGGGGCGTTTTAGCATGCAGGCAACAGTTTGCTTATGTATTTTGATGGGGGTTTTAATTCTTCAAAAGTTACCACAAACTCCGGCTTATCAAAGTGTAAAGACGATTTTACTGAGTGAGATGCCTTTTTTGAAGTATAAAAATCAATACGAGAAGTTTTTAACTAATATGTTTCCATTTGAATTTAATTTACCAACTCAAGAGAATGACACCACAACAGTTAGTGGAATTATTGGAACAACGGAGAGTGACGTGGGAGTTGAATCTGAAGGGACAGAACAAATGATTGATGTGGCGGAGTACTTAACTAAGATTAATGAAAACATGGTGTTACGTGATTTCCATCACGGTGTCATTGTCAAAACTGAAATCGGAGAAAGTATTCCAAATTTAGTGCCTGGAATTGTGATTCATGTCGGGATTGATCCAGATATCAGTAATTATATGAGTATTGAATTAGATAATGATATGATTTTAACCGTTGGTTTTTTAGAAAAACGAAGTGTGAGTTTGTATGAACATGTTAAACAAGGAGAGTCATTAGGTGTTGGTTCAGTGATTGGAGAACCTGGAACAGAGTTAGGGGATTATGCTTATTTCTATTTGCAATTAGAAAAAGATGGGGAGTACTTAGATGTTAGTGATTTTTTAAATAGCCTAATGAACTAGATGAAATGGAGGGCTTAAGGTTGCATAAGAATAAGATTAAGTTTGAGCCATCTTATTATATCGTGACGTTACTAGCTATCTTAACTGGATATTTTAATCAATATATTGTGTTTGCAATTAGTATTTTGTTGCATGAATGTGGTCATCTCCTGATGGCCTCTTTTTTCAAATGGGAATTAGATGAGCTAAAGTTTTTTGCATTTGGTGGACAGATGCGATTTAAGGGAGAGTTGAATAAGGCGAATAAAGAAGATTTATTGATCAGTAGTGCAGGCGTCATGGTTAATCTCATGTTACTATCCATTTTTCTTTATTTTGCACAACTAGAGGTGAGTGGAATTCAATTAAAATGGATAAACTCATTTATATGGGCGCAATGTTTTATTATCGTATTTAATCTAATTCCATTACCGCCACTTGATGGAAGTCGAATACTTGGAGATATCTTGTCATGTTTTTTTCCGTATCGATACTCTTTAAGAATAATTTGTTACTTTAATATTGTGTTTATCAGTTTTATTGTATTACTTACAATTTTATACGATTTTCGACAATTCTATTTAATCCTAGGTTTTTTGTTTTATTCGACTGTAAAGTTTAATCAAAATGCTCAGTATTTATTTCAACGATTTTTACTACATAAGAAAATGTATAGAAATGTTGATTTACCAAGAAAAATCACGATTCTTTGTGATGATTCCTGGGAGGATAAAATTTATCGAGGGTATTTAAACATGTTTCAGTTTAATGAAAGGTTTCATGACGAGCTAACTTGGTTACAGTTGAAATTTAGGGAAAATAATAAGGTAATTATTGACGTTAAAATTAAAAGTGATTAAAATGATAACTGTCACTTTTTTAAGTAACTATGGAGGCGGAGTTTAAATGGAAATGATGGAACATGATTTTTCCGTTTTAGTAGTAGATGATAATGAAATTAATCTCATGCTAATGGAAGATATTTTAGAAGTAATAGATGTGAAGCATGTTAAAACGGTTGACAGTGGTGAAGGAGCCATTGATGAAATAAAACAAAATCCTAATTACGATGTCGTGGTCATGGATATTTGTATGCCAGTAATTGACGGCTATGAAGCCTCAAAAAGAATTCGTCAGCTCGGGTATTCAGGTCGCATTATTGCATTAACGGCCAATGGTTTATCAAAAGATGATCCGAAATTTTTGGAAGCTGAGATGGATGATATTTTATTAAAACCTGTTGATTTGAATTTAATTAAAAAAGTCTTATGTGCGTAAAAAAACATAAGGCTTTTTGTTTTAAAAGTGAAAAATAAACCAAAATAAAATGAATAGATTATCTCATAGATTAGTTCAGTGAATGTCAAATTGAATAGATAAACGTAAAAAAAGGTAGACATAACCACTTATAAATCGTTGACGAATAGGATTCACTTTGATATAATGAATCATGTTGTTAGCACCTTAGGGTACTACAACCGCTCGGACAAGGTTTCAAATATGAAACTTCATATGCCTTTGATGGCGAGTCTTAGTTAAATTTTAAGGAGGTGCAGGTAAATGTACGCTATTATTAAAACTGGTGGTAAACAATTAAAAGTTGAAGTAGGTCAAGCAATCTACATTGAAAAATTAAATGTTGCTGAAGGTGAAGTTGTAACTTTCGACGAGGTATTATTCGTTGGAGGAGAAAACACAAAAGTTGGTGCTCCTTTAGTAGAAGGTGCAACTGTAACTGCTAAGGTTGAGAAACATGGTAAAGGTGAAAAAATTATCGTGTTCAAATACAAACCAAAAAAAGGTTACAAAAAGAAACAAGGTCACCGTCAACCATACACTAAAGTTGTTATCGAAGCAATCAACGCTTAATTAGTTGACACATGATTACAGCCAATTTTAACTATAAAAACAATAAAGTAGAGTCATTTGAGATTAGCGGCCATGCCTTTGCAGGTGAACCAGGTGAAGACTTAGTCTGCGCTGCGGTGAGTGCTGTTTCGATTGGCTTAACCAATTCCATTATCAGCTTAGATGAATCAGAACTTACAATTAAAATGGAAGATGGTTATTTATTCGTTGAAAATATTCCATCAACTGATGCGGCTCAAACGCTGATGTTTGGAATGTTGACTTCTTTGAATACGATTGAAGAAGATCATTTTAAATATTTAACAGTAATAGAAAACAAATAGGAGGTGGAAACATGTTAAAATTAAATTTACAATTATTCGCATCTAAAAAAGGTGTTGGTTCTACAAAGAATGGTCGTGACTCTGAGTCAAAACGTTTAGGAGCTAAATTAGCTGATGGACAATTTGCTACTGCAGGATCAATCATCTACCGTCAACGTGGAACTCGTATTTATCCAGGTGTAAACGTAGGTATGGGTGTAGATCACACTTTATTCTGCAAAATCGATGGTGTTGTTAAATTCGAGCGTTTAGGACGCGACAAAAAACAAGTTTCTGTTTACCCAGCAGCTAACTAATTGATTGAATAATTCCCCTAATCATCAGATTAGGGGTTTATTTTTATGTAGATTTCTTTGTATGAGAAAGACTAAATCAATTGATAATATAAATAGATAATCAAATTGATGAAGCTTTTGCTTCGCAAAATAGAATTGAGGGATTGCCTTGTTTATAGATCAAGTCAAAATTAAAGTGACGGCAGGTGATGGAGGAAATGGTGCTGTTGCCTTCCGTCGCGAAAAATATATCGCCAATGGTGGACCTGCAGGTGGAGATGGAGGAAACGGTGGAAGTGTCGTTTTCGTCGCAGATGAAGGATTATCAACGTTACTCGATCTTCGCTATAACCGAGTTTTAGCCGCTAAGAATGGTGAAAATGGAATGGCAAAAAGTTGCCATGGTAAAAATTCAGACGATTTAATTGTTAAAGTTCCTGTTGGAACAATCGTTTATGATACGAGCACAAATTTAATTATTGCTGATTTAACTGAAAATGGACAACGTGCTGTTATTGCAAAAGGTGGACGCGGAGGACGTGGAAATATTCATTTTGCTACACCAAGAAATACAGCGCCAGAACTTGCTGAAAATGGTGAGTTAGGACAAAAACGCGAAATTCGTGTTGAATTAAAAGTTTTAGCTGATGTTGGATTAGTTGGATTCCCGAGTGTCGGAAAATCAACTTTAATTTCTGTTGTTTCAGCTTGTAAACCAAAAATCGCTGCTTATCACTTCACAACATTAGTGCCAAATTTAGGTGTTGTTGGAGTTCCGGATGGTCGTTCATTCGTTATGGCTGATTTACCGGGATTAATTGAGGGAGCGGCAAGTGGAGCTGGACTTGGTCATCAATTCTTACGACATATTGAACGTACACGTGTTATTTTACATGTTATTGATATGTCAGGAATGGAAGGCCGAGATCCTTATGAAGATTATGTAACGATTAATAACGAATTAGGACAATATCGTTATAAACTTCTTGAACGCCCACAAATTATTGTGGCGAATAAAATGGATAATCCGGATGCAGAAGAAAACTTACGTATCTTTAAAGAGAAAGTAGGAGACGATGTTACAATCGTTGAGATTTCTGCTGCAACACGTCAAGGAATTGACCAATTATTATACAAAACAGCTGATTTATTAGAAACAACTCCACAATTCCCATTATATGATGAAGAAGAAGTGGAACAATCAGTTATGTATAAGTTTGCTCCTGAAGAAGCTAAATTCCATATCACTCGTGGAGATGATGGAGTTTATGTGGTAACTGGAGCCCATATTGAAAAAATCTTCCATCAAACAGACTTTAATCGTGAAGCATCTGTTATGCGATTTGCACGTCAATTACGTCATGCTGGAGTTGATCAAGCATTACGTGATCTTGGGGTACAAGATGGAGATCTTGTTCGTATTCTTAACTTTGAATTTGAATTCAAAGACTAATCCTATTTCAAAAAACCATGTTACATGTCGTAATATGGTTTTTTTTGTTTTATGCGTTACTTTAAAGCCAACATGGTACAGCATGAATATGTCAATTCATCTCATTCTTTTATTGTTTTTAAATTAACAATAATAAATAAAATATTTACTCTAAATTCATAATCAAAATGGGACGGTATTGGTTTAAAGAGCGCCAGATTAAATAAAAAAATTTTTATTTGTAATGGATTAGCATTGACTATACGTCTAGATTTGTAATGGTGTGAAACTGTTATTAAATGACTCTAGCAACGCAGAGATTTTTCTTCTTGATAGGCCAGTCTTTCTTGCAGGATATTTTCTAGAGTAATCGAAGATAGATTTTATTTTTAAAAATAGGTCTAGCTTCTAAAAGACCTAACCCTTGAGAAGAATTACATCATTTAAAAATCTTTATCTTTAGATAATAGAATCTTTTTCTCATGAAATACGAAGTTATATTCAAGAAATGGTTAACATATATTGTAAAGAGAAAATTGTAGAGAGGAGAATCGGACTTATGAAAATCCATATCGTGCAACGAAATGACACATTTGATTCTATTGCAGAAAAATACAATGTTAGTGTCCAGGATTTGATAGGGATGAATACACATATTAATCATTTAACTCCACTCGTACCCGGATTAAAAGTTAAAGTGCCATCACCAGTCAGAAAAGATGAGCCAAATGTAGCACAAAACATTCAAAAGTATTATCCTAATTTAGATAAGGAGAGTATTAATTTACAAACTGCAACAACTACAGAGCCTGTTGTTGTCAACACAACCCCAACAAAAAAAGTAACAGTAACAGAGAGTCATATGCTTTCTGAAACACCGACAACGACGACAACGACTACGCAAACGGTAACCCAAAAACCAGTTGAAAATATGACTTCTTTAGTGACAGAGACGCCAGTCACAGTGAGTACCCATCAAGAAATGACTACTGTCCCACTTGTTCAAACCAAAACCGAAGAAGCCGTAACTATTCCACTTAAACAGGTTCAAACCAAAACCGAGGCAGTAAAAGCGCCTAATGAGGGTGTAAAAATTGCAAGTACTCAACAAACAATGGAGGAATATCTAGTTAATATGAATAAATCATATTATCAAGGTGCTCCGTCTTATACGACAACAAATTATCAAGTTCCTAATGTTCCTCAGATGACCTTCCCATATGCAGGTGTTCCATATCCACCAATGCCAAGTCCTTATTCGATTCCTTATCCACCAGTATGTGGAATGACAAGAGGACCAGAAGATGAACGCTTTTTTATGGGTGGATTTGGTTATCCATTTTACGGAGGTTTTGGATGGGGAGGCTATCCATTTTACGGAGGATATGGATGGGGGTATCCATATTATGGCGGTTATGGATGGGGCCGTCCTAATTACGGATGGGGATATGGACACAGAGCACCATCTTGTGGCTCATCTTATCCTTACTATTAAAACTAAGTTAATCCCATTTCCTAAAAAGGAGTCTATTTCAAAAGAGATAGACTCCTTTTTAATCTATATTAAAACGATATGGATAAAGTCACACTTCATATTCACTTTTTTTTGAACTCTACTTTATCCCGCCGGTAAGCGTTTACTAATAGTAGTTTTAGTGTTAAGATAACAATGAAATTGGAGGAAAACTCCATTTTAAAAGAAGTGTTTGAAAAATATTTTTATAATCGATTCAAAAGCTACTTAGGCGGAGGGGACTTAAAAAGATGAGTAAATTTAGTATTCAAGACTTTAAAGGGGTTGTACCAGCATTATTAACGGTATTTGACAAAGACGAAAATATTGACGAGATGGGAATGAGGCAGTTAGTTTCCTTTTTACTTGATAAAGGGGTAAATGGATTATATTTAACTGGTTCAACAGGTGAAGGATTTACCATGTCATCTATTGAGAGAATGCGTGTTGTTGAAATTGTCATGGATGAGGTAGCAGGGCGCGTTCCAGTCGTTGTTCATGTTGGAGCTATTGGAACTAAATTATCAATTGAATTGGCACAACATGCTGAAAGAGCTGGAGCAGATGGAATTTCAAGTGTCCCACCATTTTATTGGCGATTTAATGAGGATCAAATTGTAAAATACTATGAAGATATTGCCAATGCAACCTCTCTTCCAATGATTGTTTATAACGTACCGCTTGTTGGATTACTTGGGATGAATGCTATTAAACGATTAGCTCAAATTGAAAATGTTAAAGGAATTAAATACACAGCCTTATCTTTATATGAAATTACTCAAATAAAAGATGAAATTGGAGAAGATTTCTTGGTTTACTCCGGAGCAGATGAAATGGCCATGGCTGGACTATTAGCTGGAGCAGATGGAATTGTTGGATCATTTTACAATGTGATGCCAGAATTATTTATTAATATTTACAATGCGGTCCAGAATAAGGAATTGGACGAGGCAAAGCGTCTACAAAAAGAAGCAGTCGAAATTATTATGTATGCTTTAAGTTATCCATCGTTCTATGCTTTAATGAAAGTGATGCTTAAATGGATGGGAATTAATGCAGGGTACTGCCGTCGTCCATTTGAAAATGTAACACCTGAAAATGAAGCCATTTATAAAGAAGGATTCAAGGTATTAAAAGAAAAATACGAAATTCATGATGTTGAATTTTTAAAGCATCTTTAAGAGATAAATTGATCTGCACACAAATTTAAATAAAGATAACACCCGTCAAAGTAGCGGGTGTTATTTTAAAATAAATCCTAGTTTAAAAGGAGAGACGCGGATGCCAATGGTTGATATGCCTTTAAAGCAGCTTGAAATCTACGACGGAACGAATCCGATTCCACAAGATTTTGATGATTTTTGGAATGAAAGAATTTTAGAAGTATTAAATGTTTCGTTAAACTATGAAATGAATCCATATGAAATTTATCAGTTTGAGACTTGTGAATATTATGAGATATCGTTTATCGGAATACGTGGGGGTAAAAGATATGCGAAATATATAAAGCCCAAATCGTCCAAAAATGTTCCACTCATTCTTCAGTTTCATGGCTATCCTGGAGCGAGTCGAAGTTGGTTTGAGCAAACCTCTTTCGTTGGGATAGGATGCGCCGTAATTGCAATGGATTGTCCGGGTCAAGGAGGTAAAAGTGAGGATTTATCCAAACGAATTGGAACGACGGTATCTGGTCATATTGTAGCAGGATTAGATGGGGATCCTAAACAAATGTATTATGTTGAGTTAGCTCAGGATATCTGTCTTCTTTGTCGCATTGTTGAACAGTTAGAAGGGATTGATCACACACGAATTTTTGCTAATGGAGCCAGTCAAGGAGGTGGATTAGCTCTTATTTGTACGGCATTAAATCCAATGATAAAACGATGTGCTGCACTGTATCCATTCTTATCTGACTATGAACGTGTGTGGGAAATGGATTTGGATCAGATAGCCTATGAGGGACTTCGCTATTACTTTAAGTGGTTCGATCCATTACATGAACGAAAAGAAGAAATATTTACAAAACTCGGATATATTGATGCTCAGCATTTCGCTCATCGAATTCAGGTACCTGTGTTATTAGGAACAGGATTGATGGATCAGATATGTCCGCCTAGTACGCAGTTTGCTGTTTTTAATCATTTGAATGGACCGAAAAAACACGTCATCTTTCCTGATTATAAACATGAAGAAATTGGAATTTTTGATGATTTGTTAATTGATTTTTTTCTAGAGGGGAGTGATTAAGATGCCAATGATGGATATGCCTATACAGGAACTTAATTGTTATTTAGGAAAAGGAAATTATCCCTCGGATTTTATTGACTATTGGAATCGACAAATAGCGCGACTAAATGAGAGAGACTTAGAGTATGAATTGGTAAAAAAAGAGTTCTTAAATGAGTGTGCTGACTATTATGAGTTATATTTTAAGGGAATTGATGGCGCAAGAATTCATGCGAAATATATTTGTCCAAAGAATCGTCAAAATGTACCGCTTATCCTTCAATTTCATGATTATAAGCAAAGTAGTAAGAGTTGGTATCATCTAACGCGATATATTGGCATTGGTTATGCCGTGTTAGCAATGGATTGTCGAGGACAAGGCGGAATGAGTGAAGATTTGGGAGGTGTTTTAGGAACAACTGTCTGTGGTCATTTAATGATAGGCATTGATGATGAACTGGATCAAATGTATTATCGAAAAGTTTATTTAGATGCCTATTTATTATCAAAAATTGGATCACAATTACCTCAAATTGATACCAAAAAAATAGTCTCTTATGGACAAGGACAAGGTGGAGCACTTGCGATTGTTGTGGCCGCAATGAATAAAGAAATTAACAAATGTGTGGCTAAAGATCCTTTTTTAGCTGACTTTAAACGAGTATGGGAAATGGATTTAGATTCATTAATGTATGAAGGACTTCGTTATTATTTTAGATGGTTTGATCCACTTCATGAGCGTGAGGATGAGGTGTTTTCAAGACTTGGGTATTTAGATGTGGTCCATTTTGCGAAGCAATTAAACTGTAAATTTTTACTTGGAACAGGTTTGCTTGATTCATCTTGTCCACCAAGTACGCAGTATGCTATTTTCAATCAGGCAATGTGTAATAAGATGCACTTAGTATTTGCAAAGTTTGATCATGAACTTTGCAATCGATTTGAAGATGAAGTTTTAAGATTTATTCAATTTGAGGAGGGGTGTGTATGAAATATTTAGGCGTTGATATTGGTGGGACGGCTGTTAAGTTAGGGATTGTTGATAAAACGGGAGAGATTATTTCAACGTATAGTAAAGGTGTTGCATTTGATGCTTATGAGACCCCTATTATTGAAACAGTTAAGGTAGCAATTGATGAGTTTTTTGAAAAAGAGCAGGTAGAGTTGGCAGATTTTTTAGGGATTGGAGTATCAGCAACAGGACAAATCGATTATCGAAGTGGGTGTGTCATTGGTGTTGGGGGAAATATTAAAAATTGGTGTCATACAAATATTAAAGAGGAATTAGAGCTTAAATATGGATTGAAAACGACCGTTTTAAATGATGCGAACTGTATGATTATCGGTGAGAAGTGGTTAGGGCGTGCGAAAGGTTACGAGCATGTCATCGGAATAACCATTGGAACAGGAGTTGGAGGTGGAATCCTAGTGAATGGCGAGATTTTGCAAGGGACTACTGGAATTGGGGGTGAGTTAGGGCATTTTTCGATTGATTCTCATGGTGTGAAATGTCGTTGTGGAAATATAGGGTGCTATGAAAATTATGCATCGATGACGGCGTTAGTTAACAAAGTTTTAGAGGGGTATGATGAGTTAGATTTACCTGTTTCAAGGGATGAGGTAAATGGACGTGTTATTTTTGAGGCGTTAGAAGCGGGGAATGAAAAAGTAGCTGATATGGTAGAAGAATGGATTCTTATGATTGCAAAAGGACTTGTGAGTTTGGTTCATTTATTTAATCCTGAAATTATTGTGATTGGTGGCGGTGTTTGCACGCAAGAAGAGCGATTTATTAAGCCTATTAGAGAGTATGTCTTATCTCATGCAATGGAACAGTTCAAAAAAGAATTGAAAGTTGAATCGGCCATGCTTTTTAATAATGCCGGTTTAGTTGGTGCAGTTTATTATCATATTCATCATATTTAATGAAAGGCCAGTTAGGCCTTTTTAAAAAAAATCAAAAACTTGTATAGACAGGACTTGTATAGACAGGTATAATGTAGGTAAGGAAGATAATCAAGAATTTGAGAAGATTTTGATTAAGGAGGAATAAGGATGAAAATTATTAAAGTTAAATCTGTAGAAGCAATGGGACAGGCTGCTCTTTCGGAAGTCTTAAAGGTTGTAAAAACAAAAGAAAATCCTGTTTTAGGTTTAGCAACTGGAAGTAGCCCGATTGGATTATATCAGGCGATGATTGAAGATCATAAAAAAAATAAGACGTCGTATCAACATGTTAAAACGATTAATTTAGACGAATATGTTGGGATTGATGCAACACATTCTCAAAGTTATGCGACATTTATGAAAGAACAATTATTTAATCATATTGATATTGATTTAAATAATGTTAATATTCCATCAGGAGATTGTTTGAATCCGCAGGATGAATGTTTACGATATGATGAAGTGATTCGTCAAAATAAAGTAGATCTTCAAATTTTAGGTATTGGTTCAAATGGGCATATTGGATTTAATGAGCCTGGAACACCATTTAATGCAACGACTCATGTTGTAACATTAGATGAGCAAACTCGTCTTGATAATGCGAGATTTTTTGAGTCATTAGATGAGGTACCAAAATATGCAGTGACGATGGGGATTCGCTCCATTTTACAAGCGAATCAAATTGTGTTAATCGCACTTGGAAAAAATAAAGCGAAAGCAGTTGCACATATGGTAGGGGGAAGTGTGACAACGGATTGTCCAGCTTCAATCTTACAAGTGCATCCCAATGTCATTTTAATTGCAGATGAGGAAGCTTTATCTGAAGTTAAGTTGGATACAAAAAAGTTAAATATTCAATTGGCTTCAACAGCTGTTGCAGAATAAAAAAAGTCAAAAAAACAGATGGTCATCAAACCATCTGTTTTTTTATATTGAACCCTAAAAAAGTGATGATATGGACAAATTTGTTTCTCATTAGGACTATTTTTTCTCATTTTTTAAAAACGTTTACACGGGGTGTGGGCGATGATATGATGAGTTTGTAAATGAAATAAATATTCAAAAAAAATTTAGATGATGAATATTTTTTTCACATCAAATTGAGATGGAGGAAAAGTGGATGAAGAAGTTATTTACTGGGATGATTGCAACACTAGCGTGTGTATCTTTAGTGGCTTGTGGTAATGGAGGAAATGAGGCAAAAAATGAAACTAACGATAGTTCAAATGGAGGAACAGTTGCAGAGCAACCAGCAACATCTAATGAAGAAAAAGTTCTGTATTCAAATGGGGGGGCTGTTGAGTTTTTTGAAACACCATGGTTAAACCCAGGATTATTTATGTATAACAAAGTATTATATGAGCACTTAATTGAAGCAGATGAAAACTTAAATCCAGTAGAGGGAGGACTTGCTTCAGACTATTCCTTAAGTGAAGATGGAACACAATTAACTTTTGTTTTAAGAGATAATATCTATTGGCATGATGGAGAAAAGATTACACCTGAAGATATTAAATGGAGCATCGAATACTCAATGAGAACCGCTGTGTTAAATCCAGTCTTCACGTCAACTTTCCATGCTATTTTAGGAGCTGATGCTTATTTAGCAGGAGATACAGAAGAACTTGAAGGAATCGTGATTGATGGAAATAATGTGATGATTACGTTTGAAAAAGTAGCACCAGATGCGTTGTTAACTTTTACACAATTTGCTCCATTACCACAAAAGTATTTCACAGATGTTGACCCGCTTCAAATTCAACAAGCAAAATTCTTCCAAAACCCAATTGGGTCAGGTCCATATAAAATTGAAGAAGTAAAAATGAACGACTATACCGTATTAGTTCCATTTGATCAATACTATGATGGTGTGGCAAATTTTAAAATTCATTTAACACCAAGTGGTGAAAGTGATTCAAACTTTGTTAATAACGCAAAAGCTGGATTACTTGACTATGGGTATACGAAAAATGTTGATGATGTGAAAGCTTTACAAGGGGTTGAGGGATTAACTATTAATCAAGTGGATGTTCGTTATACTCGTTTATTGTATGTAAATAAATTTAATAAAAAAGATGGATCTGTTTCACCATTAGCTGATGCACGCATTCGTCAAGCGATTCGTTATGGAATCGATATGCAAGCAATTTGTGATAACTTATTCAATGGTTCAGCTGTTCCTGCTAATAGCTTAACGCCAAATGGATCAAGCAAAGTTTCTGGTTTAAATGATTATGAATATAATCCAGAAAAAGCAAAAGAATTATTAGCTGAGGCAAATTGGGATCCAAATTATGTGTTAGATGTTGTTTACTACTACACAGACCAATTAACTGTTGATTTAATGACAACTATTCAAGCTTACTTAAGCCAAATCGGTATACAGATGAATTTTAGATTAGTTGAGGGAGATTTAGCAACGATTTTATGGTCAGCACCAGAAGATCAAGTCAACGGACCATCAGCTGTTGATTGGGATATGGCATATGGAGCAAATGCTGCTTTATCAATGCATGAATATTATGACCGCTACCGTACAGGCTCAGCTTCTAACTCACATACTCCATCAGATGAGACGTTAAATACTTTAATTGATGCAACAAACTCATCAATGGATGCTAAAGTTCAACAAGATGCATTCTATGAATTACAAAAATACGAAAATGAAACATTATTTACAATGGCATTATATTACCAGCCAGTTTTCTTAGTGCAAAGTCAAAAAATTGTTAAAGGGGCTGATGCAATCGGGAACCCACAGTATAACTACAACTGGGAAATTCAAAACTGGGAATTAGCGGAATAATTTAATTCTTAGTGTCATGATTTAAGGAGTGGAACTTAAATCCACTCCTTATTTTAAAATATGGGGGAGGGCCACATGTTTAATTTTATTGTTAAAAGATTACTCGGAATGATTCCGATGGTGTTCATTATTACGTTTTTAATTTATTTAGGATTAGAATTAACGCCAGGTGACGCCGTATCACATTTAATTAGTCCAGAATTATTAGCCAATGCCGATCCAGCAAAGCTTGAAGAGTTACGCCAGTTATATGGTTTAAATGATCCATTCTTAGTTCGTTATTTCCGTTGGGTCGTTGAACTGTTACAAGGAAATTTTGGATATAGTGTTTCAAGTGGTGTTCCGATTAGCCAAATCTTAAAAGAGTTAATTCCAGCAACGCTTGAGTTATCAGCAGCCGCTTTATTTATTTCAACTGTTCTTGGAAGTATCCTTGGATTATTCAGTGCGATTCGTCGTGGGACTTTTACAGAAGGGTTATTAACAGTAGCTGGTATGATTGGAGTTTCGATTCCACAATTTTTCTTCGGAATGTTATGTATTTTAATGTTCTCATTAAATTTAGAATGGTTACCCGTTGGCGGACGTTCGATGCCTGGACAAACAGCCTTTTTTGATCGAATCGAATATTTAATTTTACCTGCGTTAGTTCTTGGAATTGCCCTAACAGCAGGGGTTATGCGTTATGCACGCTCAAGTATGTTAGATACGATGAACAAAGAGTACATTAGAACAGCACGTAGCAAAGGGTTACCTGAGTGGCGGGTTAATTTAGTTCATGGATTTAGGGTGGCATTGACACCGGTTGTTGTTTTAATTGGATTTAGGTTACCAACACTCATCGGGGGAGCCGTTGTGATTGAAACGATTTTTAGATGGCCGGGTGTTGGAAATGCCTTTGCAACCGCTGTGCGTGCGCAAAATTATCCATTAGTTATGATGATTGCTTTATTTTCTGTCTTAGCTGTTTTAACTGCTAGTTTCTTAGTTGATGTGGTGACAGCCTTACTTGATCCACGAGTTAAATTAAAATAGGAGGTTCTTATGAGTGCGAGTGTAATGAAGAGAAGTCGATTTGATCGAAGACTTGATAAATTAAGAGAAGCAGAGGAAAAAGGGCAACTCGGTCACAAAAAGATGAATCGTTCTTTAAGAAAGTTATTAAATAATCGGTTAGCCGTTATTGGCGTTATTATTTTTGGAGTTATTTTGTTATCGGCGATTTTTGCGCCACTTTTAACGTTGTATGATCCACTAGCCATTGATATGAGTAGTGTTTTAAAAGCTCCATCAGCCACTCATTGGTTTGGGACAGATAAGGTCGGGCGTGATGTCTTTGCCAGGGTCTTATATGGAGGGAGAATTTCAATCTTAATTGGACTTGGAAGTGCATTAGGATGTGCAAGTATTGGAGTATTACTGGGTTGTTATGGAGGATATCGTGGTGGTTGGTTTGATGCTTTAATCCTACGTATTTCTGAAGTCTTTATGTCATTTCCCCAATTAGTACTTGTCTTATTATTGGTGACTATTCTTGGACAAAGTTTAATGAATTTAATCATTATTTTTATTTTAACTGGATGGGGGAGTGTTTATCGTTTAACACGCGCTCAAATATTATCCATTCGAGAGGAGGAATATGTTCAATCATTAAGAGCCTTTGGATTAAATTCATTTGTGATTTGTTATAAACACATGTTACCGAATGCGATTGGTCCTATTTTAGTTAATATTACTTTAAGTACAGCGATGTTTATTTTAGAAGAAGCATCTTTGAGTTTTCTAGGACTGGGAGTTCCATTACAAATCGCGACTTGGGGAAATATTTTAAATGCCGCACAGGATATGTTTACGTTACAAAATAGCTGGTGGTTGTGGTTACCCGTTGGGGTTGTTATTTCATTATTTGTGATGAGTATTAACTTTATTGGAGATGGACTAAGAGATAGTACCGACCCAACACAACAAGGATAGGGGTGTGAGAGTGTGCAAAATGAAGCAGTAGTGACCGTTAATAATTTAAATATGTATTTTTATACGAATCAACGTTGTAATAAAGTCATTAATGGCGTTTCGTTTGAAATAAAAAAAGGAAAAACATTATGTATTGTTGGAGAATCAGGATGTGGAAAAAGTGTAACCTCATCTTCTATTATGCAATTGTTACCGAAGTTAGCTCGCATTGAAGCGGGAGAAATTATTTATCATTCGCATCAAGGAGATATTCGAATTGATCAATTAAAGCGCAATGGAAAAGAAATGCGAGCCTTACGTGGGCAGGAGATCTCAATGATTTTTCAAGATCCGATGACGGCTTTAAATCCGGTGTATACAGTTGGATTTCAAATCATGGAAAACATTTTAGCGCATGAAAAAATAAGTAAAAAAGAGGCTCGAGAACGAACATTACAATTATTAAAAAAGATGGGAATCCCATTTCCAGAAAAGCGAATTGATGAGTATCCACATCAGTTTTCAGGTGGAATGCGTCAACGTGCAATGATTGCGATGGCGATGAGTTGCAATCCTAAAGTTTTAATTGCGGATGAACCGACGACTGCACTCGATGTAACGATTCAGGCACAAATTTTTGAGTTAATGAATCAATTAAAGAAAGATCATGAAACGGCTATTTTATTGATTACTCATGATATGGGAGTGGTGAGTGAGCTAGCAGATGATGTTGCAGTGATGTATATGGGAAATATTATTGAGTGTGGAAGTGTTGACGAAATACTAAGAACCCCTGCGCACCCATATACAAAAGCTTTACTGAAATCTATTCCGATTCTAGGAAAAGGAAGTCATCAAGATCTTCAACCAATCAAAGGTTCAACACCTGATCCATTTGATCGTCCGACTGGATGTCAATTTGCACCACGTTGTGAGTTTTCGTGTGAAAAATGTAATCAAATGCCAGGGGAAACCATGGTTGATGGCACGCATATGGTTCGCTGTTTTAAATATAAAGAGGTGATGAATAGTGGAAAATAATCAGGAAGTTTTATTAGAATTAAAAGGGGTTAAGACTTATTTTCCAATTAAATCGGGATTGTTTAATAAAAAGGAACAGTATGTTCAAGCTGTTAATGGAATTGACTTAACCATTTATCGTGGCGAAACGATTGGATTAGTGGGAGAGTCAGGATGTGGGAAAACAACGCTTGGAAAATCAATCTTACAATTAGTTAGACCAACTGCTGGAGAAATGCTGTATCAATTTCAAGAAGAAGGTCAAAAAGATTTAAGAAAACTGACAGCAGAGGAAATGGATTTGGCCCGACAAAAGATGCAGATTGTGTTTCAAGATCCTCATTCTTCGTTGAATCCTGCGTTTACTATTTATCAATCTTTATCAGATCCTTTGAAAAAATTTGGCGTTAAATCCAAAAAAGAGAGACGACAAATTATTGGTGATTTATTAGAGGCAGTTAATATGCGACGCGATTATATGGATCGTTATCCTAATGAATTTTTGGGTGGTCAACGACAACGAATTGGGATTGCGAGAGCATTAAGTATTAATCCTGAGTTAATCGTTTGTGATGAATCCGTTAGTGCTTTAGACGTTTCTATTCAAGCTCAAGTGTTAAACTTATTAAAACAACTCAAAAAAGAACGAAATTTAACATATATTTTTATTACACACGATTTAAGTGTTGTTGAATATATTAGTGATCGAATTGCGGTGATGTATCTTGGAAAAATTGTTGAACTTGCTAAAACAGATCAGATTTTCTCGCATACGCTTCACCCATATACACAAGCTCTTTTATCGGCTATTCCGGTAGCTGATTTAGATAAAAAGACCGAACGTATTGTTCTTGAGGGCGATGTTCCAAGTCCAGTTAATCCGCCGAGTGGTTGTCATTTTCATGGACGTTGTAAAGATTGTATGGAAAAATGTAAAACAGTCATACCAGAATTAAAACGTTACTTGATTGACGGAGAAGAACATTTTGTGGCTTGTCACCTTGTTGCAGATAAAATGAGTCAAGATGTCGAAGAAGTTATTTAAGGGTTGATGTCGGTTATAAAAGGAGAGGGGAAACGTGACAAAAGATTTTATACTTGAAAAATTAAAAGGGAATTTAATTGTGTCCTGCCAGGCTTTAGAGGGTGAACCATTATATCAAGAGGATTATAGTGTCATGCCTTTGATGGCACGAGCTGCAAAACGTGGGGGAGCTTGTGCGATTCGAACGAATAGTGTTCGTGATGTTGCCTTGATTAAAGAAGAAACAAATTTACCGATTATCGGGATTATTAAAAAACAATACGAAGGGTTTGAGCAATATATTACAGTGACAATGGATGAAGTGGATCAATTAGTTGGGGCTGGTGCAGATATTGTGGCGCTTGATTGTACGTTAAGAGATCGAGTAGATGGACGCAGTGTTAAAGAATTTATTCAGGCTATTAAGGACAAATATCCAGAGTTGTTATTAATGGCTGATATTTCAACATATGAAGAAGGCGTTTATGCCTATGAAAGTGGGGTTGACTTTGTTGGAACGACTTTAAGTGGGTATACCAGTTATTCAATGCCAAGTGGGGGACCTGATTATGAGTTAGTAGAAAAGTTAGCTCAAACAATTAAGGTGCCTGTTATTGCAGAAGGTAAAATTCATTATCCAGAACAAGCGGCTAAAATGCTTGAAATTGGGGCTTTTTCCGTTGTTGTGGGAGGGGCTATTACAAGGCCTTTAGAAATCACAAAACGATTTGTTGATGCTTTGCATCAAGATTAGAAACAATAAAACAAAAAGAACCAGGTGTCAGATTACATAGACACCTGGTTTTTCTTTTGGTAAAATCAAATTAATATAATATAAAGGATGGATGAGGCGTGTCGTTACCAAGATATCGTGAAATTGCACGAGAATTAAAAGAGCAAATACAAGTGGGACATTATAAAGAGCATCAAACGATTCCTTCAGAACCGGAATTAGCGAAACTTTATGATGTGAGTCGGATGACAGCACGTCAAGCGATTAATGAATTAGTGTACGAAGGTGTTTTGTATCGCGTAAAAGGGAAAGGAACGTTTGTTAATCATCAAAAGTATGAAAAAAGCATTCATGGACTGACAAGTTTTAGCGAAGATATGATTCAAAAAGGATTCAAACCGAGTAGTCGATTAATTAGTCAGACCGTGAGGCTCGCCAATGAAATCGTTGCAAGTAAACTTCAAATTAAAGAAGGTCAAGAAGTGATTGAATTAAAACGTGTTCGCATGGCTGATGAAGAACCAATGGCAGTAGAAATTGTTTATTTACCGGTTCAAATTATTAAGTCATTACCTGATGATATCGGCGCTATTTCATTATATGATTACATTGAAAAAGAGTTAGGACTTTTAATTGATTATTCGATTCAAGAAATTGAAGCTATTTCACTAGAAGCCCCGATTAGTACTTATTTAGAAGTAGAAGCGGGAGCACCTTGTTTACTCATTTGTTTACAGTCTTACTTAAAAAGTGGTCAAATTTTTGAATACGTGGAATCATATTACCGAGCCGATCGCTATAAATTTATTCAGCCAGCTTATCGAAAAGGAATTTAAGGGGGATTTAAAAAATGAAAAAAATAAAATATTTAGCCGGAATCATCATGTGTGCCATGACTTTAATCGTAATGGGATGCAGTAAAGTTGAATTACCAGATGAAATTATTTATCCAGAAGTTGAAACACCTGAACAATTACCGATTGTGACGATGGTTATTAAAGATTATGGAACCATTGAAGCCCAATTGTATCCGCAGATCGCACCGAATACCGTGTATAATTTTATTTCATTAATCGAAAAAGGGTTTTATGATGGATTAACGATTCATCGAGTGGATAAAGGATTTGTTTTACAAGGTGGGGATCCGACAGGAATTGGAAGTGGTGGACCTGGTTATCAAATTGTTGGAGAATTTGCAGCGAATGGGATTGGAAATGATTTAAAACATACAGAAGGTGTATTATCGATGGCACGTTCAAATGATATGGACAGTGCCGGAAGTCAATTCTTTATTATGCTGGGTGAATTTCCTCATTTAGATGGTTCTTATGCAGCTTTTGGAAAAGTGATTAGTGGAATGGATGTAGCGCATGCTTTAGAATCATTAACGGTTGCGCCTGATGGAAGACCCGTTGATAAAGAAGTCATCATTGAGTCTATGACGGTGAATACGTTTGGGATTGATTATCCTGAACCAGAAGTAATTTCAGAATAGGAAAAAGAGGCCAAGGGCCTCTTTTTGTTTATGATAATTTAACTTTACAAACTGCTTTTTGAACGAGTTCGTGATTGATTTTTAATTTTGGCATGTGAATATCTTCTGGAAACACGATGACGAATGTTTCAGGATAACATGGACAGTTAATCAACGGAGTTCCCTCAAATTCAATGAAATCAGTTTTCTCGTCATAAGTTGTTTTGATATTTAAATCACTAACATCTGCATATCCTAAGTATTCGCATCCTGATAACACGAGATGGATATCTAAATAATTTTGATGCCCCTCAAGTAAGCAATTAGAAAGTTCTTCTCCATAGTAATCAAATCGATTAATAAAGACATCATTTCCATCAATTTCAGTTTTGCCTAGTGGTAAAGTCGATAAATCATGATTTGAAATAAAATCAATAGCTGTATCTAAGTTTTGGTTTAATCCTTTGTAACGTGGTAAGTCTTTTAGTTTTCCGATTATCATTGTTATTCCCCCTCAACATCCATATTATACCACATTCCATCCTTTAGGTAAGAGGTTACATATAAGAGTTGAAGATGAATTTTGAATGAATTAAGTCATTCTAATTTTTAAGCAAATTGAAGGTTTGGAAAATTGAAAAAAACAGAAAATAAAATTAAAAATACTTTACATATGAAGAGGATAGGAACTAGAAATTAGGAGCAGGGATAGATCGATTATAAAGTATGAAAGTTATGACGTGGGTGATAAAAAACGAGTAGGGGCTAACTCTACCCGTTTTTTGGCTTTTACTGATGAAATGACATTTATTTTGATTTTTATTCATAAAATGAAATGAAATACTGTGAGTGAATGGATGGAAAGGGAGTAGGGGGAAAGAAATGGATGATTTAAATCGTGCCTATCAAGTATTAGGAGTGAATGCTTCGATGTCGCTTGAAGAAATTGAAGCGATTTATGATGAGCTCGTTTTGAAATATAAAAAAGAGGCTAAGTGTAATATGTATTACAGGCAGAAGCTACAGGAATGGGAGGAAGCTTATGACTGTATTATGGAATGCCGATTAGACGAATTAGATGAAAGAGCGGAAGAAATGGATCGTATCTATCCGAGTCTCTCTGGTGCTTCGAATCATTTGGTTAAAGAAATTAAAATTGGCATGATAGTAGGAGTAACAGTTTTAATCATGCTTGGAATAGTAGTGGTTGAGCAAATGTACTTTACAAAACAGACCTCAATTCAAGGAACTGAAAATCTCATCTCAGATGTTATTTCATCCGATTTAAATTCTGAATTATTTTATTTGGCGAATCACTTCACGTTAAACCTTGGAAAATTTAAGTCAACTGATGAGTGGGATTGGGGATACTATGAAAATGGACCGACTTGGACGGTTGTCGTCGTACTTGAAGTCACGGAAGCGACGGATTTGGGAGCTCTGATTAATTTAAATAATTTTCGATTAAATTCCGATTATCCGACGATTAGTATTCCTGAGGATGTTTATCTAGATTCTGATGTTAATCATATTCATTACTTAGGGGCTTACAGTGAGATTGTGCCTAAAAGTCAGAAATTTGGGATTGTTTTTAATGTCGATGCCTTTTACGAGGGAGAAGAGCGTTTTATTTATTATCATCATCCAGATGGACGTGTTCAAACGGTGGGATCGTTGTATTTTGAACAAGAAACTCGTGGAATATATGTGGATAATTTTTAAGGAGGGGATGGCATGTCATTCATGCAAAAGTTATCGGGTAATTCGGTAGAGATTCATCCTGATAAGGTGGATGAGAAGTTTAAACGAATTTTAAATTCAGATGAGGAGATTAAGTTTGCTTTTAAATCATTTCGAGACTATATTGTGTTGACAAATAAACGATTAATCCTATCAGATGTCCAGGGTGTGACGGGAAGTAAGGTTGAGTATGTAAACATTCCCTATCATAAAATTTCGTGTTTTAGTTTGGAGGCAGCTGGAACAGTGGATTTAGATGTTGATTTTAAGATCTGGGTATCAGGATATGGCGTTATTGAAAAAACCATTGCAAGGGGTGTTAATGTCACAGAAGTGAGCAAAATTTTAGCGGCTTATATTTGTTAATAAGAAAAAGAGAGGAGTGTACCTCTCTTTTAACATTTCGGATTCCAACCTTTTAACACACGTTCGCGAGTATAATAAGTTGGATGATTAATGACTTTGGCATATGAAGCGCGTTGATGTGGTGTTGCACCGGGACCATAACTGTTGTATTCAACAAATTGTACAGTGTTATGAGAGCTTAATTTTCCCCAATCATCCCATCCTAGAGGATGAATATGATGGCCCATATAGCAATTTAAAAAAGCAACGTGTGCATATTCTCTCCAAGGTCGACCAAGGAAAACTGTGTGCGGTGTGGCATTACTTAATAATTGGCAAGATTCAAAGACGTAGCCGTAGGGTTCTTCTTTTTGAGTAGAGGCAGCTGTAATATAACTGTGTCCGTTTAATGCATTTGAAAAAAGAGTACATTTTTCAAAGTAAGCCGTTGCGCTTCCAAAGATAAAATCAATATCTCCTTGAATGTAGCAGTTGTTAAAGTATTGGCGCCCCACTTCTCGTTTAGCGTGTTCTCTTGGGCCGACAAAAGACCCAGGCTTAATAGGTGCTGGTGGTAGAGGTCCCGTAAATAGCGTATCTTGATGCGCCAGGAAATAGCAGTCGTGAAATTGAATACAATCTCCATCTACATATAATGCGAGTGCTTGTCCTACCTCACTTCCTTTTCCCGCTTCGTTTTTAAAGGTTAAGTTAGAAAAGCATAAATGATTAGCTCCAACTAAAGCCGTATACGTTCGAAAGGTCTGATAAATTTCATCTTCATTCCATTGCTTTTTGGCATAATCAGAGAAGGTAATGATTGTTTCTTTTGCCTCTTCCCCAATAAAGGTTAAATGGGGCTTTTCAATCACCAATTTTTCTTCATAGACTCCCTTTTTAATATAAATCGTTTCAGGTTTACTATCTGAGATGGAATCAACCGCTTCTTGAATCGTAAAAAAATCTCCTGTTCCATCTAATGCGACACGTATCATCGTTTTTCCCCCCGGTATTAGAATTATAATAAAATTATATCAATAATTTTCTATAAATGTATCGTTAAATGAGCATTAGATGGAAGGAAAAAGAAAATCATTGATTAGAAGGTGATAAATTTCAAAAATCTACAATAAACTATAGTATAAGAGCTAAAGAAAAGGATGTGATCAAATGGAAATCAAAATTATGAGTCAACAAGAAGCACAGGATTGGAGCTATGACCAATGGATGGGCGTTGCTTTATTGGTATCCATTGTTGGAACAAATACAGAGCCCCCAAACTTTTATCATAACCCAAGAATTGTTGAAAAAATATCATTAGCCTTTGATGATATTACGGAGGTAGCGGATAGTCAAACGTTACTGTCTGAGGCGCAGTGTCATCAAATTAAAGATTTTGTCTTAGATCATGCAGAAGAAGTAGAAAGTATCGTCATTCATTGCTTAGCGGGTGTATCTCGTGGTGCTGCGATTGCTTTTGCTATTTGCCGTTTACTTGGAATGGATGACATGTGGATTTGGACGTCTAATTGTTATAAACCAAATTCGTATTGTGTTGAAAAGTTAAATCGGGTTTTAAACTTAGGTTTAACCGAAGAGGAAATTGATGCTCGGCACGCCTTAATCACCTTAGAAAAAGTCAGCTAAAACCATTTGTTGTAAGCGTTGATAAAAATAGGGTGACATGTTAAGATAAGGGTGAAATACTTCTGAATGGGGATGAGTTTATGGAAGCGCAAAAAAGATTTAACCTTAGTCTTGTGACTGCTGTTTTAAACTTAATTGCAGGAGTTGTCTATTTGTTAGTAAAACTCGTAATTCCACAAATTGAATTAACAGGTGGGCTATCGGAACCAGCAAAAGGGTTTTCTGGTTTCATGCTATTAGTGTTCTCTTGTTTCGCACTAGGATTACTTGTTCTTAACCTCATTACAATGGCTTACTTAAATCGAGAAGGAAAAAAAGTGAAAGGAGCTGTGATTGGAGCAATTGGTCATACTTTTTCATTTTTTGCAATTGGTGCCTTTTATGGCATTCCATCGTTCGTTTTATGCCTCATTAGTTCCTTGTTATTATTTAAGCCTAAAAAGTATTAAACTAAAAAGACATCAGCTATGATTTGCTGATGTCTTTTTGTTTTGTTTTATATTCTTTAATCAGAACGATTAAAGCAATAAATGCAGTAAAACTTCCGACTAAAAACGGTAATTTACTTCCATAGTCATATAAGAAACCAGCAAGTAAAGAACCGACAATCATCCCAAGAGATCTGGCCGAATTCTGGATTCCCATGATTTCGCCAGCATTGTCTTTTGCATGTTTTGAAATCATACTCTGATAAATCGGTTGTGCTAATGGTAAGACGATGAAGAAGATGATTAAGAATAATCCAACAATTATCAGATTAGAACTAAAGGCCCACATAAACAATGAGAAAGCAGTTAAGGCGATGACCACCATTAATGTTTTTAGTTCATCGTATTTAGCAGCCAGTTTTGGACTAATTAAGAAGTTAACTAAAATGGCACAAATGGGTGCGATACTTAAAACGAGTCCATTTAATTGAGTTGGAAGTTTTAAATCTGATTCAACAAAGTAACCGATTGTTGAATTATAAGACGTTGTGGTAATGTTCATAAAGGCAACCGTTATAATCAAGCTTCCAAGTGTTGATTTAAAATCAATCGATTTCTGGCTCAGTTTTAAGTGGTTAGTCGCAATAGAGGCTTTTCCTTCTTTTTTCGTTTCAATGGTTTCTTTTGTGAAAAGACCAAGTGCAATCGTTAATAAGATGCAGGCAATAAATTGGGCGATGAATGTGTACTTATAATTTGACGCTCCGATCCATCCTCCAATATTAGACCCGAGAGCGGCTCCCATTGCTGTTGTGGCAGCTAAGTAGGCCAGTGATTTAGCACGATTTTCTTTTGTTGAAAGATCGCTAATAGAGGCCATTATAACAGCGACGTAACTAACGCTTAAAATTCCCCCAAGAATCCTGAAGATTGAAATGACACCTGCTGTTTGGCTAAGTCCGAATCCAAGTTGTACGGTTCCATATCCTAAAACACCAAGCATCAAGAAGCGTTTACGCCCTTTGTAATCGGAAAGACTTCCCCAAATCGGTGAAAAAATATAGCTACCTAGAGACATCATGGCAAAAAATAATCCAAACATATATGACGGTAGCCCTAATTCATTAATAAGGCGAGGTGTGACGGGATGAGCAAAGTTAAAGACCGTCATGATTAACAAGTTAAAAATCAAAAATTTTCTTAATGATTGTTGTTCCATGTATCCTCCTAATTTTGAGACATTTAACTATCATTATATAAGACTTATCCTATGAATTCAAATGACACATTCTTTGTTTTTTTTCTGACATGAATAAAAACGTCGAATTCTTTTTTTTGATTAAAGTCATACGCTGAATCTAAATCACGTAAGCTACAATATAAAGAATTATTTTAAAATAATGAGACATCATGAATGAGGATTGTTATGTCGTAACGATAAAGATAACACATAAAAAAAGATCTAATAGCACATACGAAAGGGGGAAGTTGCTAAAGTTAATCACTTTGGCAATGAGGGAGATGTCGACTAGAAAAAGAAAGTATTATCGTAACTGGTATCAAGAATGGAAACTCGAAGAAGAATTAGAGGAAGGAAAACAGCTATATGAAAAACCACGAATAGACCCGACACAATATAAGGCGAATCATGATTTAAGCCGTCAGTACGCAGGGAATCGTCAAAATCATAAATCCTCAAATCAACACCTCAACTTATCGCTTTCAAATGATGGAATGGGAGCTGATGTTTTACGAGGTATATTAGTGGGGCTACCACTTGTCATTGTTTTAGTTACTATTTTGTATGCAAGTGGCGTGATTCCACAAGAAAAACTTCTTGGATTATTTGGAGTGAATTCAGTGAGTCCAATCACAGCATATCTAACCGAGTATGACGAATTAATGTCAATGCATAATGAAGTGAATCAACAACTTACCTCACATTTAAAATTAAATGATTTTTCAGATAGCTATAAACAAGAACTTCAAACTATTCAGCAAAATATTGAAATTAAAACCACTGGTATCAGTGAAGGGGCAGATGAATCTTTTTCTAATTTAAATCGCCTATTATCTTATAAATTAGCTAGCTTAAATCAAATGGTAGAATTAGTCATAGCAAATGAAAGCATGACATCTGAAGTCAGCGATTATTATAGCCAATTTGTGACCGATCAAAATCAAGTGGGCACACAAATTACATCGGAACTGACATCATTGCTTGATCAGCAAAACATTAAGTACGTGAAACAAGTCAATGGAACCATTGAAATTAAATAAAAAAAAAGTCATTCAGTGAATAATTGAATGACTTTTTTTGTTTAAACGGTTTCTTAATCGTTCATGATATAAAGGATACTTTCGGTTTAAACTGATACGATTCAAACGACAAAGTTAGATAATCGTTGCCACCAGTTCAGATTAATGATAAACTTAAAAATGGTATTTTGGGCCATCTTAAAAACGACGTTGTGAGTTTGAGTAAGATGGATAGAATAAAAGAGTAGTTTAAATCTAATTTTGTAATTAAATGTCATCTCAGTATTCGTTTAACTAAACGATCTACTTTAAGATAAGGAGAAATATATATGGATTATCAATTAATTGCAACAACCACATTTGGAATTGAAGCCGTAACAGCTCGCGAATTAAAACGATTAGGTTACGAAGATTTAAAATTAGAAAATGGTAAGGTTCATTTTGAAGGAGATGAAATGGACATCGCCATTACAAATACATGGTTACGTACAGCAGAACGTGTTTTAATCAAAGTAGCAGAATTTGAAGCGACAACATTCGAAGATTTATTTAATCAAACAGAAGCCATTGACTGGAGTCAATACATTCCAGTTAACGGGAAAATGCATGTTGTAGGGAAGTCGGTAAAATCAACTTTACACAGTGTACCTGACTGCCAATCAATCGTAAAAAAAGCCGTTGTTAAAAGTATGCAACGCGCGTATAACCAAGATTGGTTTACAGAAGATGGACCGGTTTATAAAATTGAAGTAGCATTACTTAAAGACGTTGTGACATTAACAATCGATACATCAGGAGCGGGACTACACAAACGTGGATATCGTGAATTCGCTGGAGAAGCTCCGTTAAAAGAAACATTAGCAGCAGCTTTAGTTTACTTATCACGTTGGAAACCAGAACGCTTACTGGTTGACCCATTCTGTGGATCGGGAACGATTTTAATTGAAGCAGCTTTAATTGGAAATAATATTGCACCTGGATTAAATCGTCAATTTGTTTGCGAAGATTGGCCATCAATGGATCCTGAAATTTTTGAACAAGTTCGTGACAGTGCTCGTAAAGCCATCAAGAATAACTCATTACGTATGTTTGGTTATGATATAGATGGACAAGTTTTACGTACGGCTCGTCAAAATGCTGAAAAAGCAGGAGTTGCTAAAGCAATTGAATTCCATCAATTAGACTTCCATAAATTCTCTTCTAATTATAAATACGCCTATATGATTACAAATCCTCCATATGGAGAACGTATCGGTGAAGAGGATGAAGTCTTCAAATTAAACAAAAAATTAGGAATCATGAAACGTAAATTAGATACTTGGGATTTCAATATCTTAACGTCGTTCTCTAAATTTGAAAAAGCATTTGGACGTGAAGCGGATAAAAACCGTAAATTATATAATGGACGTATCTTAACACGTTACTATCAATATTTTGATAATAACTTAAAACAAAAATATGGAGCAGTCGTATCTGAAACAGCTGTTTCAACAGAAGAATAATCATTAAAAGCTACTTTTTTAAGTAGCTTTTAAAATTTTTTTATAAAATATGAATAATTTTAAAAATAAAACCAACAATATTAATGATAGTTCCATCAGTTTTAATATTTAATAAATGACATGTATTAGATGAGATGTAACTAATTAATTAAAATGATTTTATTTTTGGAGGTTTTTTTAACATGGCAACAGGAACTGTAAAATGGTTTAATGCTGACAAAGGATACGGATTTATTACTGTTGATAACGGTGATGAAGTGTTTGCTCACTTCTCAGAAATTCAAAGTGATGGATTTAAAACATTAGAAGAAGGTCAAAAAGTTGAATTTGAAATTACTCAAGGAAACCGCGGACCACAAGCTTCTCATATCGTTAAACTATAAGCATTAACTTAAGAGACTATTAGACTTTCCTGATAGTCTCTTTTTTTATTTATTGCATGTCATTTTATAAATAAAAGAATCAATGGTACAATAAGAGAGGATAAGGAAGGTGCAAAATATGAAACACATTCATATCAAAGATTTAAAACCTCAATTAAATGAGATCAATTTAATAGATATTCGCGAGGCATTAGAATTTAAAACGTTACCTAAATTAGCGCAAGCCAGACATATCCCGATGCAAGAATTAGTGAGAGAACCCCATCAATATTTATCAAAAACAGAGTGCTATTATTTAATTTGTCGTTCAGGAGCTCGTACGGAGCAAGTGACAGCATACCTAAATTCTTTAGGATACGATGTCATCAATGTATTAGGTGGAATGTTAGAATATCGATAGGTTGGAGTTGTATTTTATGACAACTCTTTTTTTTATGAGCTAAACATAATCTCTCGTTATATTTAAGTGTTTATAAAAATAAGGTGTAATAAAAGGTAAAGGGGAGAATTTAATGGGGGCAGTGAAAACATGAATAAAATAATGAAAGTAATGATATACATAGGAGTAATCATTATTTTAATAGGGGGAGTTTGGATGTGTTTTGATTTGGGACAAGTATTCAAAAAAACAGCTTATACAGGAAATGAAATAGCTAAACATGTCATCATGATTAGTTTAGATGGTGTATATGAAGCGGATTTTGATAACTTAATGCAACGCCCTGTTTTTTTAGAGTTAATTAACAGGGGAGCCTATTCTAATCAAGTAACTACCGTCTATCCAACCTTAACTTATCCCATCCATACTTCAATCGTCACTGGAACGACTCCGGATAAACACGGAATTTATCATAATCACCAGCTACAGGTAGGAGTCCCAATCAAAAACCAAACGTGGTACTGGTATCAAGATGAAGTAAAAGTTCCTTCATTGTTTGATAAACTCGCACAACATCAATTTGTGACGGCTAGTATTTTATGGCCAGTCACAGGGCGAGGAAATATCACTTATAATATTCCTGAAATTATTGCCTTAGCAGGAGAAAACCAAGCAACGAAATTATTAGAAAGTGGTACACCGATGTACTTGGTTAAGTCCTATTTGAAATATGGAAAAATCCTAGGAGATGGTACCCAACCTAAGTTAGATCAATTTTCAACCGCTGTAGCAGTTGATACGATAAAATCTAAGAAACCTAATTTGTTAGCGATACATCTTATTTCCGTTGATCATTTTCGGCATGATTTTGGTGTTGAATCTATTGAATCGGTGAAGGCATTTAATGTGTATGAGCAATCAGTGATGGAAATTGTAGAAGCAGTAAAGAAAGCGGGATATTATGATGATACAGTCTTTGTTGTGACAAGTGATCATGGGCAGATGGATGTTCATCAGAATGTTTATTTAAATAATGTGTTAAAAAGAGCGGGTTATATCACTGAAACAGAAGATGGACTAGATTACAAAGCTTATGTTCAATCCCTTGGGTTAGGAGCTTATGTTTATATTAAAGACCACGATTCAGTTATCAAAAAAGAAGTGATGACGTTACTGCGATCTGTCATGCAAGATCCTACTTACGGTATTGAAACTATCTATACAGTTAATGACTTGAAGCGTCTTCATGCTTCATCAGATGTTGATATTGCAATTGAAGCCAAGGCGGGCTATCAATTTAAAGATGATTTAACCTCTAAAGATGTTAAATCAAATTTTACAAAAGGTAATCATGGCTACTCACCGCTTAAGGCAGGTTATAAAACTATTGTCATGATTTCAGGTGTCGGGATAAAAAATCAATTTGAGATGGGAAATATAAGCGTCATGGATATTGCTCCAACTATTGCTAGCATACTAGGATTAGATTTTTATGATTGTGATGGCAGGGTGTTGAATGAAATATTTGAAGAAGGGGAAAAAGAAAATGAGTGAGTTAGATATTATACGCATGATACAAAGTATACATAATGAAGTTTTAGATCAAGTGGTTCAGTTTATCACGATGTTAGGAGAAAGTGCCGTTATTTTGTCGGTGATTCTTTGTATTTACTGGGGCTATAATAAAAAGTTTGGTGAATACATAGGCTATTCTTATTTTACAAGTTGTTTGTTAAATAATTGGATTAAGAATATTTTTAAAGCAGAACGTCCGATTGGTAAAGAAGGGATTCGTTCTCTAAGAACTCAGACGGCAACAGGTTATTCATTTCCAAGCGGACATACGCAAGGAGCCTCTTCAACCTATTTTGCGATAGGAATATTCCTGAAGAAGCGCTCGATTAGATGGGGAAGTTTACTTCTTATATTATTAGTTGCGATTTCTAGACTCTACTTAGGTGTTCATTATCCGCGTGATGTAATAGTTGGATTACTGCTTGGAATTATAGTCGCAACGATTACGTATTATCTTTATGAAAGAACAGAAAATAAACAGTTCTTATATTTAGCGACTTTAATTGTTTTCATTCCTGGGATTTTTATGACTTCAATAGATTTTTCAAAATCATTAGGAACATTTATTGGATTTGCGCTCGGAACAACAATTGAAAAAAGGTATATTCAATTTCAAGAGAATACAACACTAGTGATTAAAATCTTAAGATGCTTAATTGGAATTCTTGTTATTTTAAGTCTTAAACATGTATTCAAAGAAATCCTAGGAGAGATTAGGAATGCAACTTTTATTATTTATAGCAGTATAAGTTTTATAGGATTTGGTATCTATCCCTTGTTTTTTAAGGGGAAAGGACAAGAGAAAAAGTAGCATCATTAGATGCTAA
>NZ_CALIOS010000137.1:0-6586 GCF_938044715.1 uncultured Turicibacter sp. | reverse complement strand
AAATAATAAAAAAGAACAAGTCATATGACTTGTTCTTTTTTATTATTTTAAATGACGTCTTGGAATATTAAAGCGTAATTTACGTTCAATAGCATTTAATTCAAAGTCATCTTTTGGAGCAACGAATAAACAAGTATACCCTTCTTCACCAGCGCGACCTGTACGTCCGATACGATGAATATAAGTTTCTGGTGTTTCAGGGATATCATAATTATAAATATGAGTCACTCCACTAATATCAAGGCCACGTGATGCTACATCTGTTGCAATTAAATATTGTAAATCAGCCTCTCTAAATGACTTTAAAATACGCTCGCGTTTATTTTGAGCAATGTCACTGTGAATGACTTGGGTATTGAAACCACGTTGCTTCATTTTAGCGAATAATTGATCAGCACGACGTTTCGTACGACAGAAAATAATCGCTAAAAATGGGTTATCTTCTTCAAGAACTTGACAAAGTGCATCAGCCTTCCAACGATCCGTCGTTTCAACTAATTCTTGCTTAATACTTTCAACAGCAACTTTTTTAGCTTCAATCGTAATCATTGTTGGATCATATGAATAACGGTACGCTAGACGTTTAACGTTTGGTGCCATTGTAGCAGAAAAACATAAGGTCTGTCTATTTCTTGGCGTTTGACGTAAGATTTGATCCACTTCATTTCTAAATCCCATTAATAACATTTGATCTGCTTCATCAATAACAACAGATTTGACTTTATCTAAAGTAATCGTTTGACGTTCTAGGTGATCAATTAAGCGACCTGGCGTTGCGATAATCAGATGAATTGATTTTTTTAGCTTATTTAATTGAGAACCAATGTTGCGACCTCCATATGCGGCTAAAACATTAATGTTTCGAATTTCTGCTAGTTTATTAGCTTCTTCTGTAATTTGCAAGGCTAATTCACGAGTTGGTGTAATAATCAAAGCTTGTGTTGCTTCGATATCAGGTGAAATATTTTCAAAAAGTGGCAGTAAGAATGCTAATGTTTTTCCAGTTCCAGTTTGGGCTTGAGCAATGACATCTTTATAATTTTTAATTAAGGGATAGCATTGTTCTTGAATAGGAGTAGGTGAAGTGATACCAGATTTTTTTAAAACTTGAATCAGATCATCACTAACACCTAATGTTTTAAAGTTCATATTGAATTACCTCTCGTTGTTAAATTTATTACCTTAATCATACCATAGTCTGATAGATTTACCTAATTTTCAATTTAAAAAAAGACCATCTTACCTAGATGGTCAAAGAACGATATATATCTAACACTACCCTCAATAAGAATTCATTCCCCAATGAACCCTTATAAGACTATTTTAACTCTAAAATAATGATAAAAAAAGTGTTCATTTGCACACAAAAGGCGGATTAATCAATAAAGATGATGATAATTTACTAATAAATGCAATAAAATGTATGAAATAGGAGGTAAAACACAAAACAAAAGAAAAAATGTGTTAAACTTTGGTTAGTTGAGAATAGAAGAGAAATGGGCTGATACAGGGAGTGATCGTAGTGACTAGCATGAATCACAATATCAAATTATATTGCGATAAATTATTACAGGATGAATCATACATTTTAAAGCTAATGTCAATTTTAGGGGATCAAAAACGTGGAAAAAAATTATCTTTATCTGATTTAGAACAGATTTTAATCTTTACTAAAAAACATCAATTAAAATTAGCACAGGCCGGCATGCTTCATGTGGTAGCATGGTTCAGTGGCGAAGATGGGATATATGATATTGCGATTGATTATTTGTTAGAGTCTTATCAGATTTATGAAAGTTTAAACGCAGTTGATGGAATGGTATCAGTATGTAATGCGTTAATGTGCGTGTATTTTCACACCGGACTATATACGGAGAGTCAAGAATGGGGAGTAAAAGGAATTAAACTTTCAGAAGGTTTAGAAGATCCAAAATATGTGGCTCATCTTTTAGGAAATACCGTGATTCATTATTTAAGATTAGAAAAATATAAAGAAGCTCGAGAAGTTCAAGAAAGAGTTAATTATTTAAACATTAACACAACGAAAATGAATGAGTTAGTTTTTTTACAAACGGAAGCAGAATTATGTTTAGTAGAGGGTAATTTGAAAAAATCTAAAGTCATCTTAGATGACGTAATCAAGAGATCTTATGAATTAGGTTATCCGATTGCATTTGCTGATTCATTCCGTTTAAAGGCACGACTGCTACATAGTATGGGGGATGAAGTAGGAAGTGACTTGAATTTTCAAAAGAGTGAAGAAATTGCGATTCAATATCAGTTAAAACAGGAAAAAATGAAGACGTATTTGGAATGGGCAAAAATCTGTTTGCAACAAAAGCGATATGAAAAAGCCGAGGATTATTTGCTAAAAGCTTATCAACAGGCCAATCGAAAAGTTGATCCACTCTTTTTCTCACAATTATGTGGGACATTGATTGAGTTGTATAAAGCAATCCATGATTTTGAAAAGGCGTTAAACTATTATGAAATTAAGTATGAGCATGAAAAAACGTTAGAATTAGCTAGAACTGAGTTATGGGGTAAAAAGTTAACACAGGAAATGTCTGCATATGAATTAAGAATTATTAAAACGCTATATGATGAACTTCAAATTATTTCATCGATTGCTCAATCCTTAACAACGAATTTAAGTTATAAGCAACTATTATTAAGAATTCACGATGAATTAGCTAACTTGATTAGTTCTAATGTCATGGCGATAACAGAATTAAATCAGGAAGAAGAAAGTTTAAAATATGCTATCTATATGCAAGACGGGGACTATGTGGATTCAGGGCATATCCAACTTGATGATGAAAATAGTTTAGGTGTCTACTGTATTAAACATAAAAAAAGTTTAATTATCCATGATCTTTTAACAGAGTACAAACACTATCATCTTGAAAAAGATAAAACCATTTTACTTCAGAAGGGAATACAATCCTTATTATGTTGTCCCCTACTCATTCAAGATGAGGTAAAAGGTTACATTACCATTCAAAGTTATGAGAAAAATCAATACTCAGAGCGTGATTTAAGCAAGTTAAGTATATTAGCATCTTACATTGCTATCGCGCTTGAAAATGCTAAATTATATAAAAAGGCAAATTACTTAGCTCGTTATGATGGATTGACAGGTCTAAATAATCGAGTTCAAGTTCTAAAAAAAGGGGAACAAATGCTTAAATCGGCTCACAATGATCGCTGCTGTGTTTTAATGTTAGACATTGATCACTTTAAAAAGATTAATGACACATTTGGTCATCTAGTTGGAGATGAGGTGATTCAAAAAGTAGGATTACTTTTAACAAAGAAAGTTAATTCAAATATTCATATCGGACGATATGGAGGAGAAGAATTTGTTATTTTCTTGCAAGGTTATACTGAGTCGAAGGCATTAGTATTTGCTGAGAAAATCAGAGAAGAATTGTTAACCCTTAGCGTAAAAAGAATAAAAGAGCACTTTCCTTCAATTACGGCTAGTTTTGGCGTTTATGAATACGAACAAGGTTCTTTATCTGCGGAAGAAGGCATTCATTTTGCTGATCTGGCTATGTATTATTCTAAAACGACAGGACGTAATAAAGTGACGCCGTACAGCATGCTTGAAAATAAGGAGACTATTGCTTAATTTTATTAAGTAGTAGTTTTTTTATTAACCTTAAAAGACTCATCACTTAAGATTTATTTTAAATAGGCTTATACTAGAGTGTTGATGTGATAAAAGAAGGGGGCACATGCATAAGATTTAGTAAGGAATTTTATTACCTCTATGAGGCTTGATGGCAAAACGTGAGAGAGGTGCCTAATGAAAAAAAGTCACGGAATTGAAAAAGAAATTAAAAAACTTCGAATACATCTTTCACATTTACAAGAAAATAGCAAAAAAGCATCGCTTCATCTGTTAATGAATGAGGAAGCACTCATCCGAAAAAAAATTAAAATATTAAAACAACTACCAGATATGGAAGAATACGGGGGAGAAATTTTATATAATGACTATGTATTGTTATTAAACGATATTTCACGAAAAATCTTAAGTCATTACAATGAAGAAAATCAAACCGATTATAATTTTGAAGACCTCACCTCATCTTACAAAGAGGCTTTTATTAACAGTGGAATTTTATGTGTGCTACAAGGTATTTATCTTCCTAGATTAATGAATCATGATTTTCAATGCTATCTCCCAATTAACCCAAAAGATGAATATAAAAAAACGAGGCAAATGAAGCGAAAGTTTTATCTTCATCTTGGAGAAACGAATACAGGAAAAACTTATCATGCGATCGAGGCTTTGAAAAAATCTAAGCGCGGCATTTATCTAGCACCTTTACGTTTACTAGCTTTAGAAAATTATGAAAATCTAAATCAGTCTCAAATTCCCTGTCATCTTTTAACAGGGGAAGAAGAAATTATCGTCACGAATGCTAATCATATTAGCTGTACGATTGAAAAATTAGATTTGAATCAATTATATGATGTAGCCGTGATTGATGAAGTTCAGTTAATAGGCGATGTTATTAGAGGGGCGTCTTGGACAAAAGCAATCTTAGGATTAATGAGTCAAGACATTCATATTTGTGGTGCTTTAAATACAAAAAAATTATTAATTCAATTAATTGAGGATTGTGGTGAGGAATACGAGATAAAAGAATATTATCGGAATACTCCTTTGAAACTAGAGCAGACGCCGTATCAAATGAATAATCCTTCTGCTGGAGATGCGTTAATTGCTTTTTCTAAGAAAAAAGTTCTGGAGCTATCACGATATTATCAAGATCGAGGCTATAAAGTCAGTGTCATTTATGGCGATCTGCCACCTGAGGTGAGACGGTTACAATATTCGATGTTTAGTAGTGGAGAAAGTGAATTGTTAATTACAACAGATGCGATTGGAATGGGAGTTAATTTACCCATTAAACGTATTGTGTTTACGAGTTTAAAAAAATTTGATGGTGAAGATATTAGAGAGTTAACGTCACAAGAGGTCAAGCAAATTGCAGGTCGGGCTGGAAGGAAAGGAATCTATGAAGTTGGATATGTGACGAGTATCGATGAGTATTTGGGGAGGCTTCAAGAAAAATTAGAGTGCGAAGATCGATTGATTGAGAAAGCAATCATTGGACCGACGGAATTATTACTTCAAATAAAAGGGATTCCATTGATTGAAAAGTTAGCGATATGGTCTATGTATTATGACGAATTTTCGTATTATCAAAAAATGGATGTTAGCCATTATCTATTTATTTTAGAACAAATTAAGCCCTATAAATTATCGCAAAACGATCAATGGAAAGTGATGAAACTCCCCATTAATTTTACAAATCCAGAATTGTTAAATTTATTGTTGTTCTTTATTGAGGAAGTGTTTGTTGATGGGAACTTCGAATTAACTAAGCCAAAAATTCACTCAGAAGACCTCGATTTGTTAGAGATTCATTATCAAGAAGTTAATCTCTATTATAATTTTTCAAAATCATTTAATTTAATATTTGATGTGAATTGGGTATACCGAGAACGAGCGAAAATTAGTAAAAAATTAAATTATTTATTACACTGTCTTTAAATCAAAAAAAGAGCATTTATCTATGAGATAGATGCTCTTTTAACTATTAAGCGCGACTTAATTGCGTAATTTTTGTTTCAATTGGAGTTAAGAAGAATTGGATACAAGGTCCGATTAATAATGTTGCAATAATTGTTCCAAGACCTAATTTCCCACCTAACGTGAATCCAAGAACAACCAAGATAACATCAAATGTAATACGAACCCATTTATATTGCCACTTTAATTTATCGCAAATAATAATTGGTAATTGGTCTGTTGGTGCAACACTTAAATTAGCTGATTTTAAGATTGAGAATCCAATTGCAATAACAACACAGCTAATTGCAACGATAGCTAATCGAACGATTAAAGGTAATGATTCAATTCCAAGTGGATCGAATAATTGATTTAAAAGATCTAAAAAGGGTCCAGCTGTAACAACAGCTAAGAATGTTCCTAAACGAATATACTCACGCGCAAAAATTAAAATACCAACAAAGACAATTCCCATGAATAGCATGTTTGCTTGACCAACCGTGATGTGAAGAATATTTGATAAACCTTGCATAAAGATTGTGACTGAGTCTACTCCAGTATTTGATTTGATAAAGAATGAAACTCCAATTTGAATGATGAAGCATCCCACGATAAAGCATAAAATTCTAAAGATAAAATTTTTGAAATTCTTTTGTTTCATTATAGTCCCTCCGATAGTGTGTTTTACTTTTAGATAACGATTGATAAAAATGTGAATTTAAGACATGTTCTATATTCGAATTGCATGCGCTTTAAATTTATTAATTTCAGGTAATATCATACAAAAACAAATAGGAGTTGTCAATTAAAAAGTAAGCGAAAACATTGTTGCTATTATCAAATTTTATTTATTTTTTTAAAACAATGTGGAGGTTTAGTGTATCCGTTTTTATTATAATACCAATGTTTTTGATGTTTTTTTGCACGAAGTAAATGTGACAAAAAAACATATATTTTTTAAAACCTAAACTTTATGGCAAACATTAGTAAATCAGT
>NZ_CALIOS010000136.1:0-6584 GCF_938044715.1 uncultured Turicibacter sp. | reverse complement strand
CTTAATCTTTACAAAAATAAGTAAGATAAATAGACACAGTAAAAATAACAAAAAATAACCAATCCATCTCATTACAGTAGTCCCCTTAATCTCAATCTTTACTCTTATTATGTAAAAAATATTCATTCCTTATTCTTTCAAGACAAAAAAAATCTGCCGCCATTAGCGACAGACCCCCTCTACTCCACAATATTTAACTGATACGCTTTAAACCAAACATGAAATTGATACAAATAAGCAATAAGCTGCGGCTGTGTCATCAGTTGTCCAAACCAAGGTCTTGTAATAATCTCATCATCTGAATTAGCTAAAGCCCATAACTTATTCTCGTCAAAAATCTCATGCAAAATAGACGTTTCATCACTCAACGCTTCTCTTAACAAAGCTTGGACAATCGCTGTGTAATGAGGATTATGTGTTTTTGGATACGGGTTTTTTTTTCGATACAACACTTCATTTGGTAAAATTCCTTCCATCGCTTTTCTTAACAAGCCTTTTTCTTCATTCCCATAGAACTTCATATCCCAAGGCACATTATAAAGATATTCCATAATTCGATGATCCGCAAATGGCACACGAACTTCAAGACTCGCTCCCATACTCATACGATCTTTACGATCAAGCAATGTCGTCATAAACCATTTAATATTTAAATAAGTCAATTGTCGTTTCTCATTATTCAAAGCACTATCGCCTTCTACAATATCTGCCTGTGCAATGGACTCATTAAAACGATCTGTTGCATAACCGACTAAATTCAATTTTTCTTGCCACTCTGGTTTTAACAACGTATTACGAATTGCTAAATCACGAAGCCATGGAAACATCCCATTCATTGGTTCACGATAAAACCAAGGATATCCTCCAAAAATTTCATCGGCACATTCACCTGACAAACCAACCGTAAAATCTTTTTTAATCTCTTTACAAAACCAATGTAACGATGAATCTACATCCGCCATCCCTGGCATATCACGTAATAAAACAGCATCTTTTAAAGCATCCGCTAAA
The DNA here is from genome assembly GCF_938044715.1 of uncultured Turicibacter sp. Lineage (NCBI taxonomy): Bacteria > Bacillati > Bacillota > Erysipelotrichia > Erysipelotrichales > Turicibacteraceae > Turicibacter > uncultured Turicibacter sp. The sequence continues at coordinate 5,573 of NZ_CALIOS010000136.1, read as the reverse complement.
TCTTGATTTGTAATGACACAATAATGGTGATTCGTATGAAAACGATCAGACATCAACTTAATAAAATCATTATCTTCAGATACCGTAAAAGCCGTTTTTTGAAAATACTTTCTATTATCTTCATAATCAATTGAAAAGGTATGAAGATTTTTCATCTCATTTGCTGCAATAGCTGTAATGATTGAAGAATCAAGTCCTCCTGATAAAAAGGTACAAAGTGGCACATCAGAAACCAGTTGTCGTTTAATTGCATCTACTAAAATTTCACGTGTTTTTTCAACAGTTGTTTCAAAATCATCTGTATGTTCTTTTGCGACTAAATCCCAGTATTTCGTAATTTTAATACCCCCTGATTTAACCACCATATAATGACCTGGTTTTAACTCTTTGATCCCTTTAAATAATCCGTTTCCTGGCGTATGAGAAGGCCCAACACCTAATAACTCTTGAAATCCTTCAATGGTCACTTCATTTTTTTGCGTATAGTGTAAAATTTGCTTTTGCTCAGACGCTACAATAATTCCATCTGGTAACAAAGAATAATAAAGCGGCTTAACACCAGCACGGTCTCTCGCCACATATAATGTTTGCTCTTTAGAATTCCATACGGCAAAAGCATAAATCCCATTTAGCTTTTCAACTACTTTTTCGCCAAAGCAGACATACGCCTTTAACAAAACCTCAGTATCTGAATGTCCTTTAAAAGTATAGCCTAAAGCTTTTAACTCCTCGCGAATCTCTTCGGTATTATATAACTCACCGTTATAAACCATCGTATAATGATGAAATGACATCGGCTGTTTCCCTTGCTCAATATCAACGACCGATAAGCGACGATGCCCTAAAAAGACATGTTTCCCATAAAACATCCCCCCTTCATCTGGCCCTCGATGAAAAACAGCTTGTACACAACTCATGTCATAAGGTGTTTTCATCTCAATTTGTTTATAATTTACTACCCCAAATAATCCACACATATCATAACCACCTCTTCTAAATTCTCCTTTTTTGGAATTAAATGGAAATTATTGTTCACGACATATACTATGTCAAAACTCCTCATCTTGAAACAAATTTTCTTATCTGATAACATAAATTTATCGAATACAGAAAGGACGTCTTCCATGAAAAAACTCATGATCAAATTCATACAATTTTATCAAAAATACATCTCCCCACTTTCTCCCCCCAACTGCCGATACTATCCTACCTGTTCTCACTACGCCATCGAAGCCATCGAAAAACACGGTGTCCTAAAAGGAGGCTACCTAGCCTTTAAACGCATTTTACGTTGTAATCCTTGGGGAAGCCTTGGTTACGATCCTGTTCCAGAAAAAAAATCATGTCACTGTCATAAGCATCAAAAATAAAACAAAAAAACTTTAACATAGCACATCAAATCCTTTTTAAAATCAAAACGCTGTGAATCATTATCTTTACTCATTGACACCCTAAAATCCGCTTGCTATAATGTGAAACGATATGAACTAATAAACAATCTTTTATGGGGGCTTAACATGGATCTAATCACATTCTTTGAATATATCGGACTCTTCGTATTTGCCGCATCCGGTGCGATGTGTGCTATCGAAAAAAAAATGGACTTCTTTGGAATCCTAACACTTGCAACCGTCACAGCTATCGGTGGAGGAGTTATACGTGATGTTGTAACAGATATCGGAGTACCTGTGTTCTTTTCAAAATACGAATACATGCTAACCATTCTCATCTCAACCATTCTTGTTATCTGCTTACGAGGACGTATCAAATGGCAGACCTCTTTTCTCATTCTAGATGCCATCGGATTATCCGTTTTTACTATTGCAGCCGGAATGAAAGCCATCGATCTCAACTATAACTTCATGACCTTCCTCTTCGTATCAGTTATTACAGCTGTTGGTGGTGGTGTGATTCGTGACATCTTAGCACAAGAAGTCCCAAGTATTTTAAAACATGAAATTTATGCCGTTGCATCCTTAATTGGGGCCATCTGCTTTTGGTTCTTACACCCTTATCTCGGTATAATGATTAGTGCTTACTTATGTCTTTCAATCATCTTTATCATTCGTTTAGTCACAATCCATTATCAAATGCATCTTCCTTACATCGAAGAAGGTAAAATATACTTAAAGAAAACCCAAGCATCTTAATGCTTGGGTTTTTCTTTTCATCAAAAACAAGGTATAATGAAAGATATAAATTTTATAGAAACCGTGGTGAGACACATTGAATCTAATGACAATTGAGAATATAAGTAAAAGCTACTCAGTCAAAACATTAATCGATAACATTTCATTTGGAATTAGTGAAGGGGAAAAAATCGGAATTATTGGGGTTAATGGAACTGGAAAATCAACCCTTTTAAAAATTATTGCCGGTATTGAAAACCCTGAAACAGGCCGCATTACAAAAGGCAATCGCGTCCGAATCGAATATTTATCACAAAATCCTGAATTTCATGATGAAGCAACTGTTCTTGAACAAGTCTTTAAAGGAAATTCACCTGAAATGACATTACTTCGCGACTATCAAGAAACACTTGACGAACTTCAACAAAACTACAATGAATCATTAAACGAACGTTTATTAAAACTACAAGATCAAATCGATCGCTTAAATCTATGGGATTTGGAGAGTGAAGCCAAATCAGTTTTAACAAAACTAGGAATCACAAACTTTTCACAAAAAGTCAAACACCTATCTGGGGGACAAAAAAAACGCGTCGCTTTAGCATCAGCACTCATTACACCATCAGAACTTCTCATTTTAGATGAGCCGACCAACCATCTAGACAATGACACCATCGGCATGTTAGAAGACTACTTAAACAGTCGTAAAGGTGCCCTTTTAATGATCACTCATGACCGTTACTTTTTAGATCGCGTTACAAACCGAATTCTAGAACTAGATAAGGGGCGACTATATAGCTATGATGGAAACTATTCTGTCTTCCTTGAAAAGAAAATGGAACGCCTTCAACTAGAAGCCGCCATGGAAGATAAACGCCAAAACCTCCTTCGAAAAGAATTAGCTTGGGTTCGTCGAGGAGCACAGGCACGTTCGACTAAACAAAAAGCTCGTCTTCAACGTTTTGAAGACTTAAGCAACCAAGAAAAATTTACGCCACAGGGTAATCTTGATATTTCAGTCGCTTCAACACGCCTTGGTAAAAAAATCATGGAATTCAATCATGTTGCAAAATTCTATGGTGACCGCTGTATGATTCGTGACTTAGATTACACTCTAACTCGTACTGATCGTATCGGAATTGTGGGACCAAACGGAATCGGAAAATCAACATTAATTAATCTAATCCGTGGAAAAATCAAGCCTGACTCAGGATTCATTGATATCGGTGAAACCGTTAAAATTGGATGCTTCGCACAAGAAAGCGAAGAAATGAATCCAACAATGAGAGCCATTGACTACATTAAAGAAAATAGTGATTACATTGAAACAGGCGATGGAACACGCATCACTGCCTCTCAAATGTGTGAACGCTTCTTATTCGATGGACATCTTCAGTATTCACAAATTGGTACCCTATCGGGTGGAGAGCGCCGACGTCTATACTTACTTCGTATTTTAATGGATGCACCTAACGTTCTACTATTAGATGAACCTACCAATGACTTAGATATCGATACGCTAAGACGTTTAGAAGATTATTTAGATGATTTTAATGGAATCGTTATCACAGTTTCCCATGATCGCTACTTCCTAGATCGAATCTGTAATAAAATATTTGCTTATGAAGGGAATGGTGATATTACTATCTACACTGGAAACTATAGTGATTATCTCATTTTCAAAGAAGCAAAAACTCAACTTGAGGAAACCGCCATTACAGAATTAAAATCAAAAGAAACAACGAAAGCCAAGCCACGTCTTGAGAAAAAACTTAAATTCACGTTTGCTGAACAAAAAGAATTCGAAACAATCGATGATGAAATCGCAACCTTAGAGGAGCAAATCTCAACTCTAGATGAACAACTCATCGAATTTGCAACTGACTACGTTAAACTTCAAGATATCATGAATGAAAAAACATTAGTCGAAGAACAACTGACCTATAAATATGAACGTTGGGAATATTTAAACCAATTAGCAGAAGAAATCGAAAACTCAAAAAAATAAAAAAAAGCTCGACCGATTTGGTCGAGTTTTTTTTTATAAACTAAAGAATGTTGTAAATAATTTAACCGTAAAATCATGATCTTCAACTGATGCTAATTCACGAATCGAGTGCATCCCTAAAAGTGGAGCCCCCATATCAATCACAGGAATATTTAATCGAGAAGCCGTTACTGGTCCAATTGTTGTCCCACCACGTACATCCGAACGATTATAGAATTTTTGATAAGGCACACCAGCCTCTTGACATAACCCCTCAAATACTGCCGCACAGTAACTATCCGTACTATATGAACCAGATGCTGCTGTTTTTAAAACAGGACCTTTTCCTAAAATAGGACGATTTGTTGGATCATGCTTTTCACCCACATTTGGATGCACCGCATGTGCTAAGTCAGCCGAAATCATCATCGAATTAGCAAGTGTACGGTGAACCCCTTCACGATCATGACCAAGTGCTAAAATAATACGCTCTACAACATTTAAGTGTAAATTAGATGCTGCGCCTTGAGCAGTTAAACTTCCAGTCTCTTCATTATCTAAACACACCATCATCTTAGTTGCAGCTGTTGTAGGACTATCAACTAACCCTTTAAGTCCTGCATAGACCATCCACATATCATCTAGACGGCCTGAAGAAATAAACTCCTCATTTGCTCCTACTAACATTCCTTTATCAATCTCATATAAACCTAAATCAAATCCCATAATATCTGTAGCAGAAACATCTAATTCTTCTGCTAATAAGTTTAATAAATATCCGTCTTTTTTAAATGTCTCATTCACTAACCCAACTAAAGGTAATGTATCCTTTTGTGCATTGATTGCGAACCCCTCATTTACTTGTCGATTCATATGAATGGCAAGACTAGGAATAATTAATAATGGCTTATTAATATTTACTAATTTTGTTTCAGGCTTAAGCACATTAACACCACGTACTGTCACTTTCCCTGCTAATCCAAGTGGACGGTCAAACCATGTATGTAAAATTGGCCCTCCATATACTTCAGTATTTAACTTTAAATAAGCTCCTTCTGCTGTTATTTCAGGATTACCTTTAATTCTAAAACCAGGTGAATCAGTATGTGCACCAATCATCTTGATCCCAGACTCTAAAATATCTCCTGTTCCAACTTCAAATGCAATTAAGGCAGAATCATTTTTGGTTACATAATATTTACCTTCTGATTTTAAGTTCCATGCATCCGATTCTTTTAATTCAGTATATCCATATTCATTTAAAAAATCTTTAATAGTTAAAACACTATGAAAAGCGGTTGGACTATCATATAAAAAATCAATTAATTCTAATGCGGCCTGTTTTTTCATCTCTTTAATCCTCCTAATCTAAACACTATAAATAAAATAATAACACTTTTTTTTACATTAGGCAAACTAGACAAATTTTATAGAAAATAAAAAAAACTCCCTAAGGA
>NZ_CALIOS010000135.1:0-16287 GCF_938044715.1 uncultured Turicibacter sp. | reverse complement strand
AACAGTCTTTTTTGCATACTTTTTAGGTAATTGTTCACTCTAAAGAATGAATAGTATTTTGGTAAATTTTTGACGCTATTAATCTAAAGGTCAAAAGGATACTCATTGATTTCGTTATAATAGAGGTGAATTGAATGAAGAAATGGATTGGTTGGTTACTAGTATTAGTTGTCATTTTAGTGTTAGGAGGATTTCTTTTAAGTCGTCCAAAAGACGTGTTATACGATCATGTGCAGGCAACAACGCAAGATTTGACGACCTATTATAGTTTTAGCGGGAATGTCGAAGCAAAAGATGCACAGTCCTTAATTTCAACAACAATGTTTCAAGTAAATGAAATTCTAGTTGAAGAGGGACAGTGGGTTGAAAAAGGAGAAGTATTATTAACAACGTCTCAAGGTATGAAATTAGAAGCAAGCGTATCAGGTGAAGTGTCAACGATTTATGTACGTGAGGGAGATTTAGTGACAAGTGGTACCCCTCTAGTAGATGTGACGGATTATGAACACTTACAGATTAAAGTTAAGGTGGATGAATATAATATTATCCCGGTATCGGTTGGAAAAGAAGTGAGTGTTCATGTGAATGCGTTAAATCAAGATTATTCTGGTAGTATCTCTCATGTGACGAAAGAAGCACAAATCAGTAGTGGGATTGCCTACTTTATAGCGACAGTTGATATCGAAGAAAATGCGAATTTATATATTGGAATGTCATCAGAAGTGAAGCTTGTCAATGAAAGTGTGACAGATGCCATTGTTTTACCGATGGATGCTATTCAATTTAAATCGGATGAAACACCTTATGTTTATTACCAAAATGAAAATGATGAAGTGATAAGCAAAGATATTACGGTTGGGATCAGTGATGGTGTCTATGTGCAAGTGTTGAGTGGCGTTAATCAAGGTGAGGACATACTAGTTCCTAAAGCTATCGAAATTAAGACCCCTTTTGAAATGATGAAGCACTCGAATAAATAGAGGTGAATCAGATGTCAGAAGAAATTCTATCAATGAAAAGTATAGTCAAGTCCTATGTGCTAGGGGATGAGGAGCAAGTTGTTTTAAAAGGCATTAACTTCCGTGTTAATGAAGGAGAATTTGTCTCTATTTTAGGGCCATCTGGTTCTGGAAAATCGACGATGATGAATATTATTGGCTGCTTAGACTGTTCGACCAGTGGTTCATATATTTTATCAGGACAAGATATTAAAGATTTAAATGAAAATGAATTGGCGGATATTCGTAGTCATGAAATTGGATTTGTTTTCCAATCGTTTCAATTGCTACCAAGATTGACGGCTTTACAAAACGTTGAGCTTCCAATGATATATGCAGGAATTCCATCACATGAACGAAAAGTAAAAGCAAAGGAAATGCTTGAACGAGTTGGACTTGCTAATCGTATCCATCACTATCCTAATCAATTATCTGGTGGGCAACAACAACGTGTTGCGATTGCAAGAGCTATTTCTACAAATCCAACGATTTTATTAGCAGATGAACCGACTGGAGCATTGGATCAAAAAACAAGCAATCAAGTGATGTCATTATTTAAAGAATTAAATCAAGAAGGTCGGACAATTATTATGATTACACATGATGAAACGATTGCCAAAGAAGCATCAAGAATCGTGCGGATTTTAGATGGAAACCTCTTAGAGGAGGTGATAAATCGTGTTTAAAGAAAGTATCATTATGTCTTGGCAAAATATCATTTATAATAAAATGCGTTCCTTTTTAACGATTTTAGGGATTGTAATTGGAGTTAGCTCAATTATTGCCCTTATCTCGATTGTAGAAGGCGTAACAATGGAAGTGACAAGTCAATTTTCTGAACTAGGTGCAAATAAATTAACGATTCAAGCAAAAGGCACGCCATTAAAAAAAGGATTAACCGATTATGAAGTACAATTATTAGCCGATATTGATGAGGTTAATGGTATATCTCCGACAATAAGCACGACAACCTCTGTTGTAGGAAACGGACAAGTCCATGATAAAGTGACAATCGAAGGAAAAAATGCTTCATACTTTAAGTATAATCAGTTGGCATTAAAAAGTGGGCGATTACTTAATTCGATTGATTTATCTCAACAATCAAATGTCGCTTTAGTCAGCGAGTCGCTTGCAGATACCTTGTATTTTGGTGAACAACCGATTGGGCAGTATCTGTTAATTAACGGAATTTCTTATCGGATTGTTGGGGTTTTAGAAAAAACAGATCAAATGGATATGATGTCTTCAATGTCAGGTAAGCAGTCAGAAAATAGAGTGATTGTGCCGTATCAAAATTTAATGGGATTAGTGGGCCTCAATTGTATTAATAATGTTGAAGTTTATATGCAAAATAATGCAAATGTAGATGAAATTATTGGGAAAGTTGAGCTAATTTTAAATCAAGCATTTAATTACAAAGAGAATAGCTATAGCATCATTAACATGGAGGGGTTACTTGATACAATTCAAAGTATGAATTCGATGATGACCATGATGCTCGTTGGGATTGCCTCGATTGCGTTATTAGTCGGAGGGATTGGGATTATGAATATGATGCTTGTTTCTGTCACAGAGCGTACGATGGAAATCGGACTTAAAAAAGCCTTAGGAGCAAAGCCTCGAAGTATTCAACTTCAGTTTTTAATTGAGTCGATTTTTCTTTCGTTATTTGGTGGAGTTGTAGGATTAGTACTCGGAGTTATGATTGCTTTTGTAGTGGCCTTTATTATTGGATTTACACCGAGCATTTCTACTAATTCGATTGCATTGGCTTTACTATTTTCAGGTGGGGTAGGGGTGATATTTGGTTTAGCTCCTGCTAGAAAAGCAAGTCAATTAAATCCCATTGATGCTTTACGAAGAAGTTAAAAGTCTATCAATCACCTATACCTTTTTTTAGAGGAGGACATATATTAAAAATAGGAGCAAACTATCTTATTTTTAAACTTGTAACTAGTCCCCCTAATACAGGATATCTTTGCTTTAAACGTTTGGATAGATTCCAACAATATCCTGTTTGCAAATAGAAAGAGTGATAGATATGGTCTTAATTGGATTTTTGCATCATAATAAAAATCCACAAAACGTAGAGAAAGCTGTATATGTAGCCAAAGCAGCCAAAGCACAGCAGGTAGAAATGATTTATTTCGGTACTGAAGATGTTGATTTAAAAGAACAGACAATTAATGGGTATATCTTACAAAAAGATGAATGGGTAAGAGTGACATCTCCATTTCCACAGGTGATTATTAATGCAGGAAGCCCTCATAAATTTGATAATAACATTATCAGTGCTTTAAAACAAAAAATTCCTTTTACAAGTGTTCCAATCGGTAATAAAATGGAAGTTTACACGCGAATTAAACAATCGAAAAAGTTTACATCGTATTTAATTCCAACAGAAAGTGTGTATAAAGTAGAAGATGTTCAACGATTTTTATCAAAGCATCATCAAGCCATTTTAAAACCAATTAATGGTCATCAGGGAGAAAATGTATTATACATAGAGAAAAAAGGGCACGAATATATCATCAATGATAAAGGATATATTAATCAATACAATGAAAGATGGTTCGCTTCTTATATAAAAAAACGATTGGCTAAACGTAAATATTTAATTCAGGTTTATATTCATTCAACAACAAAAGATGGTTTTGCTTATGATATAAGGTTACATATGATTAAAAATAAGGATGGAGAGTGGCAAACTCCTATCATATTTCCACGGGTTTCAACGACAAAGAGTGTTGTAACAAATTGTGCGAGTGGTGGAAAGTATGTAGAACCTTATGAATTTTTATCACAAAATTTTTCGATAAAAAGATATCAAATAAAGCGAACACTTGAAGTGTTTGGAATTGAGTTATCAAAACATTTAGATCAGTTACAGATCCAACAAAAAAAACAAGTCTTTGATGAACTTGGAATTGATATTGGGATTGATAGTCGAAATTATATTTGGATTTATGAAGTCAATTGGCGTCCAGGATTTATTTATCCTACAGAAAATGAAGATAGCGTGATTGCTAAAAATTTAGTAGAGTATGCTATCACCTTAATTAAATAGGCTTAACAAAGAAAGTCTTTTAAGACGAGTTTCGTTTTAGAAGATTTTTTTTGTTAAATCTAATTAAAATTGTCTGAAAAAACCGTATAAAAACAAATTAAATACAAATTTAGACAAATCAAGCGCCTGGCTTTAGATATAATAAAAAAGATGTTTAAAAGGGTATCTTAAATAAAAACATGTAAATGTTTACAATTTAAAAGGATACCTTTACAGGGATGATATTAGTTATAATAAAGATATATTCTGTAAGCAGAATGATGAACAAGGGGGATATCAATTATGATTGAATTTACATCAGGTGATCGTTATTTATTTAATGAAGGAACACATAAACAACTATATAAGAAGTTTGGATCTTTTGTTGTTCGTGATAATGAAGAAGTGTTGGGAACGTATTTTTGTGTTTATGCACCACATGCTTCAAAAGTTTGTGTAGTAGGGGATTTTAATCATTGGAATGGAACGCATCATGAGATGCGAAGAGATGATGGGATTTGGTCATTGTTTATTCCAGGAATTGGTGAAGGTTCTATCTATAAGTATGAGATTGTAACGGCTTTTGGTCAAACCATTTTAAAGGCTGATCCATATGCCTTTTATGCGGAACAACGTCCAAATACGGCTTCTATTGTTTATGATATTGAGGGGTTTGAATGGACAGATGCAGAGTGGGCGAAAAAACGTCAATTTTCGAATATTTTTGAGGAGCCATTAAATATTTATGAACTTCATTTAGGATCTTGGAGACGTAATAAAGAATTAGTAGAGTCTGAAACGTTTCATAGCTATACTGAAATTATGGATGAGTTAATTGAATATGTTTTAGAGCATAGTTATACGCATATTGAATTGATGCCTTTATATGAGCATCCATTTGATGGGTCATGGGGATATCAAGCAACAGGATACTATGCGGCAAGTAGTCGTTATGGTGAACCAAAAGATTTAATGATGTTAATTAATCGTTGTCATGAAGCGGGAATAGGGGTCATTATGGACTGGGTACCAGGACATTTTTGTCGTGATGCTCACGGTTTATTTAAATTCGATGGAGAAGCAGTCTATGAGTATCCATATGAGGATGTAGCCGTTTCAGAATGGGGAACAGGAAACTTTGATTTAGGTAAAGGAACAGTTCGCAGTTTCTTAATTTCAAATGCTCTTTTTTGGATGAAGTATTATCACGTAGATGGTTTCCGTGTCGATGCGGTTGCGAATATGATTTATTGGGATGGAAATAAGTCTCGCGGTGTGAATCATGGCGCTGTAGAGTTTATTCAAAAGTTAAATGAGGCAGTTTTCTTAGAAGATGATAAGATTTTAATGATTGCTGAAGATTCAACCAGTTATCCGTTAGTAACAGCACCAGTATCGGTAGGTGGACTTGGTTTTAGTTATAAATGGAATATGGGATGGATGAATGATACGTTAGATTACATTGAATTAGATAATATTTATCGCCCATATCACCACAATTACATTACTTTTGCAATGGCTTATGCTTACAGTGAAAACTTCGTTCTTCCATTCTCTCACGATGAAGTAGTTCATGGAAAGAAATCATTAGTGGATAAGGCACCAGGTGATTACTGGCAAAAGCTTGCACAATTTAGATTGCTATGTACCTATCAAATGACGTTGCCAGGGAAAAAATTGAACTTTATGGCGAATGAAATTGCACAGTTTCATGAGTGGAAAGATAAAGAACAGGTGGATTGGCATTTATTAAAATATCCGGCACATGATGCTTCGAATCGTTATATTAAAGATTTAAATAAATTGTATTTAAATGAGCCAGCACTTTGGGAACTTGATCACTCATTTGAAGGATTTGAATGGATTGATGTGAATAATAATGAGCAGAGTATTTTCTCTTATATCCGTAAATGTAAGAATGCGGATGAATTTGTTGTAGTGGTACTAAACTTTAAACCAGTTCCATATCATCAATATAGAGTGGGGGTTCCATGCTTTGGAGAGTATACAGAGGCCCTAAATAGTGATCGTGATTATTATCATGGTTCAAATCAATATAATGGATTGCCATTAGTGGCGAAAAAAGGGATGACACATGGGAAACCATATTATATTGAAGTAACGATTCCACCTTATGGAGCAACGATTTTTAAATATCGTCCACTCGAAGAAGAAACAGAGGTAGAAGAAGGGTTAGAAGTTGAACTAGCTTAACACACAAGAAATGGGGGATGGGGTTGGCTGTCAATGTTGTGGCGATTATATTAGCCGGGGGAAAAGGGACGCGCTTAAAAGAATTAACGATTCATCGTCCAAAACCAGCTATTTCGTTTGCTGGAAAGTATCGATTGATTGATTTTGTTTTAAGCAATTGTACGAATTCAGGGATTGAACAAGTAGGGGTTCTAACACAGTATGAACCCCTAGAATTAATTAGTTATATTGGAGAAGGTAGTTCGTGGGATTTAGATGTTCATGGAGCATCTGTTACGGTTATGGGACCATATACTTCACGTGATTATGGATTTTTATGGCAAGGTGGAACGGCCGAAGCTGTCATTATGAATATGCCGTTTATTGAGCAGTATGATCCTGATTATTTACTTGTCTTATCTGCAGATCACATTTATAAAATGGACTATCGTAAACTTATTGACTATCATATTGAAAAGCAGGCTGAGTTAACGATTTCAACGATTCGTGTTCCAAAAGAGGATACCAGTCGTTTTGGAATGTTAAAGGTTAACGATCAAAATCGAATTATTGAGTTTGAGGAAAAGCCAAAGGAGACGGATAGTCAGTTAGCTTCAATGGGAATTTATGTTTTTAATTGGAAGAAGTTTAAAGAGGAGATTGTCCATAAATATTACAAGCATTTGTATGAAGGTGTTGATTTTGCTCAAGATGTGATTCCACATTTTATTGAAGCAGATAGCGCTGTTTATGCATATGAGTATGAAGGGTATTGGCGTGATGTTGGAACAGTAGAAAGTTATTGGAAGGCTCATATGGATTTACTTGGCACTCAAGATGAGCTACAATTACACGATTATAGCTGGCCAATTTTTTCTAAAACACCAAATTTACCCCCACATCATATTCTTCAGGGTGCTAAAGTGAAGAATGCTTGGGTGAATGAAGGATGCATGATTTTTGGCGAAGTGTATAATTCGATTGTTGCTCATCGATGTGTGATTGAAAAAGGTGCTGTTGTTGAAGATAGTGTGATTTTAACGAGCGCATTTATCGAACATGATTGTTATATTAAGTATGCAATTATTGGAGATGAAGTCGTTATTCCGGCGCATACTGAATTGATTGGTCGTGAGGATGAAATTTTACTTGTGACTCATGATAATCTTGAGGAAATACTTGAAACTCAAAGTAGGGGGGATTGAGAGTGAAGAATAAGGCCTTGTGTGTAATTGATGGAACCAATACGTCTCAATCGTTGCAGAATTTATTAAATCAACGTTGTGTAGCCGCCTTACCATTTGCAGGACGCTACCGATTAATTGATTTTGCTTTATCTAATGCAGTGCATTCAGGCATTACGAACGTATCAATCTTTCCAGACGGTGACTATCATTCCTTAAGTGATCATATTCGTTCCGGCAAGTTTTGGGGCCTTGATCGTAAGGTGGATGGCCTATTTTTATTGCCTCCCAAAAAAGAAGTGAGTGCCGTGGCCAATACATTGACATTTGCGAGAATGAGGGAATATATTGAGTATTTTATGCGATCACGGCAACAATATGTTGTGATGTACCATGCGAATATTATTACATCTATTCCTTTTGAAAAATTACTACAATCTCATATTGAATCGAAAGCAGATGTGACACAAGTTTATTATCGAAATCGCTCAGTTGGTATTTTTGTACTATCTCGCGAGTACTTAATTGATTTAATTTTACGGTATGAGATTTCTCCGTATCAGACAGTGACAGATTTAGTCGAAATGTGTGATGGTTTAAAAGTTAATCATTATCACCATTCTACTTATACGAGAACGATTGAATCCATTGTGTCGTATTATCGTGCTAATTTAGATATGTTACATTATGAGTATGGATTTCAAATCTTCTTGTTAGAGCGACCTGTATTAACGAAAACAAAGGACGAATCACCAACGTTTTATAAAAAACAAGCCGATGTTTCAAATTCCTTAATTGCAAATGGGTGTAATATTGAAGGAAAAGTTGAAAATTGTATTATTTTTCGTGATGTAACGATTAAACGAGGTGCGGTTGTTAAAAATTCGGTTATTTTACCAAGGACCATTATTGGTGAAAATAGTATTATTAATAATGTGATTACAGATAAGCATGCTTATATTAATGATGGAGCTCGATTAAGTGGTCAAGATTATGCACCTGTTATTATCGGTAAAGGGCAACGTGTGATGGGGAATAAAGGCATTAGTGTAGCCCAAATTTCAACTGAATGTGTTCCCTTTTATAAAACAGGTGGTTTAGCGGATGTGACTGCTGATTTAACGAAAGAATTGATTAATCAAGGATTAAATGTGGATGTTATTTTACCCTATTTAAGCTCTTTAGCTGAACGTTATAATGAAAATTTAACTCATCAATTTCAATCCTTAATAGCAATTAATGAGTTAGAGATTCCTTATGATGTTTATCGTTATTCAAAAGAAGGGGTAAACTATTTCTTTATTTCATATGGCGAATTATCACGTGAAAATTTATATGGCTATTCAGATGATTGTCGTCGATATGAATTATACTGCTATGTGGCACTCGATTTTATTGAGAAGAGTGGGCTGAAGTATGATGTCATTCATTGTCATGACTGGTTAACAGGACTTGTTCCGTTTTTTATGAAAAATATATTTATGAAGCAGTCTGATCATTTTGCTTATACTAAAACAGTTTTCACGATTCATAATATTCATTATCAAGGGATTTGTGATGTGTCTGATTTAGGGGTTATTTCAACGCTAGCTACGATTCCAAATGAAATTATGCTATTTGAAAAAGTGAATTTTATGAAGACCGCTATTGTAATGAGTGATGAAATTACAACAGTGTCCGAAACGTATTGTAATGAAATTTGTTATCCTTATTTTGCTGAAGGATTAGACCGTTTTATTGTCGCAAGAAAAGATCATCTTCACGGAATTTTAAATGGAATTAACTATGATTATAATAATCCAGCTACTGATTTAAGTATCTTTAAGCGCTACTCTTTTAAAACGATAGAAGTTAAAAAGGAAAATAAAATGCAGATGCAACGTGAGCTAGGATTAGTCGTGAATGCAAATGTACCGATTATCGGGATGGTAACGAGAATGGTAGAACAAAAAGGATTCGATTTGATTTTAGAAGTATTTGAAGAATTAATTCGTGAAGATATTCAGTTTGTTTTACTTGGAGATGGAGAGGCGAAGTATACGAGCTTCTTTAGGAGAATGGCCGAAAAATATCCAACTAAGGTATCTGTTAACATAGGGTTCCATTCCTATAATTCTCAGATGATTTATGCGGGAAGTGATATTTTCCTCATGCCATCACGCTTTGAACCATGTGGCATTAGCCAGATGATTGCACTCAAGTATGGGACCATTCCCGTTGTGCGCGAAACGGGTGGTTTGAAAGATACGATTATTCCGTATAATGAGTTTATTCAATATGGAAATGGATTTGGTTTTGCGCATTATAATGCGCATGATATGTTGTTTACGCTTAAGCGAGCATTAGGATTTTATCGGATGCCAGAACACTGGGGGAAATTAGTTAAAAGTGCAATGGAACAAGATTTGAGTTGGAAAAAATCAACGGAAAAATATATTAATTTATATCGTCATTTAGTAAATGAAGAATAGTTTAGAGGAACTTGTGATTTAATACGGTAAGAGATCGTGTTAAATCATGAGTTTTTTATTTTCAGAATTGTTTCTTAATGAGTAATCTTTAAAATGTTAGGGTTATCATAGAAACAAGTGTTTTATCAAATAATATCGAATCTTCACTATAACAAGAAACGCGTTACATGGGTTAAAACCCTTTATTATCAATGTTTATGTGCTATAATGAGTTTATGAAATGGAAAAAAGTGTGTAACTGTTACATATGTGTTACATAATAATGGAAGGGAGTCATCTCGCTATGGCTAATGTATTTGCTAATAAAAAGACATTTAAGGAAACATTCCAAACACGTGTTGAACAAATTTATGGGATTAAGTTTGAAGAAAGTACACCACACCAACGTTACTTTACGTTAGGAACGCTAGTTCGTGAATATATCTCATCTAACTGGATTGAAACGAATGAAGCAATTGTTGAGGGGAAACACAAGCAAGTTTATTATTTCTCTATGGAATTCTTAATGGGGCGTTTATTAACAAATAATATTATGAACTTAGGAATTCGCCCGGTGATTGAAGCTGGATTAAAAGAGCTAGATATAGAATTAAATGAATTAGAAAAAATTGAAGCGGATGCAGGACTTGGAAATGGAGGTCTTGGTCGTTTAGCAGCATGTTTTATGGATTCAATTGCTTCTTTAGGATTACCAGGACACGGGAATGGTCTTCGTTACCGTTATGGATTCTTTGAACAAAAAATTATCGATGGATACCAAGTTGAAGTTCCAGATAAATGGTTACAACGTGGGTATGTATGGGAAGTTCGTAAATCAAATGAATCAGTTGAAGTTCCATTTTATGGATATGTTAAAGTTGAAAAAATAGATGGGCGTGAAGTTTATACTCATATCCCAGAAGAATATGTTCGTGCTGTTCCTTATGATGTACCAGTTGTTGGAGATATTTCAAATGGAAATAAAACAGTTGATACCTTACGTTTATGGTCATCTGAACCAACTGAAAATGAATATCCAAAAAATATGTCAGCTGTTGAATATGAAAAAGGAGTTCGTAACATCTCTGAATTCTTATATCCAGATGATTCAACAGAAGAAGGAAAAATCTTACGTTTAAAACAACAATATTTCTTCGTTGCAGCGGGAGTTCGTTGGGCAGTTCGCCAACATAAAGAAACATTTGGAACATTAGATAACTTCATGGACAAAAATGTATTACACATCAACGATACTCATCCAGCTTTAATTGTTCCTGAATTAATGCGTATTTTAATCGATGAAGAGGGTTATGATTGGGATAGCGCATGGGCTATTACAAGTAAAACGTGTGCGTATACAAACCATACTATCTTAGCTGAAGCCTTAGAAAAATGGCCTGTACGCTTATTCCAACCATTATTACCACGTATCTATATGATTACAGAGGAAATCAACCGTCGTTATTGTTTAGAATTATTAAATCGTTATGCGGATCAACCACAAAAAGTTGCTGAACTTGCCATTATCGGACATAATCAAGTGCGTATGGCACACTTAGCAATTGTTGGATCATTTAGTATCAATGGGGTAGCGCAATTACATACAGATATCTTAACTCAAATTGAGATGAAAGATTTCAATGAAATGTATCCAGAACGTTTCAATAATAAAACAAACGGTATTACTCACCGTCGTTGGTTATTACACTGTAACCCTGAGTTAACCGCTCTTTTAGATAAAGAAATCGGAACAGGGTATCATACGAATACATTTGAACTTGCGAAGTTTGAAGAAAAAATTAATGATCCAAAAGTTCAAGAGGCCATTGCTTCAATGAAGCATGCAAGAAAACAAGCCTTAGCAGAACGTATTTATCGTGAGCAAGGGGTTCAATTAGATCCAAACTCAATTTTTGATATTCAAGTTAAACGTCTACATGCTTACAAACGTCAGCTATTAAATGCAATGCATATCATGTATTTATATAACCGATTAAAAGAAGATCAAGAGTTCAAAGCTAACTTCCACCCACAATCATTCATCTTCGGTGCTAAAGCAGCTTCAGGATATTACTTTGCGAAGAAAGTTATTAAATTAATTAATTCAATTGCTGAAAAAGTAAATAATGATCCAGATACAAATCAGTTATTAAAAGTTGTATTCGTTGAAAACTATAACGTAACTTATGCTGAATTAATTATGCCGGCTGCAGATTTATCAGAACAAATTTCAACAGCATCTAAAGAAGCGTCAGGAACAGGAAACATGAAATTCATGATGAATGGTGCGATGACAATTGGAACGATGGATGGAGCAAATGTTGAAATTCATGAGTTAGTTGGAGATGAAAATAGCTTTATCTTTGGATTAACTGCTGATGAAGTAAATAATTATTATCAAAATGGAGGATATAATCCATGGGATCTTTATAACTCAGATGCACGTATCCGCCGCGTTCTTGATCAATTGGTTAATGGATTCTTAACACCAGATACAGAAGAATTCCGTGATATCTTCAATGCAGTAACACATAATGGGGATGAATACTTCGTATTAAAAGACTTCGATTCATATGTTCGTGCTCAAGAAAAAGCAAACCAAGCTTATAAAAACCGTCAACATTGGATTGAAATGTCTATCCGCAATATCTCACGTTCAGGTAAATTCTCATCAGACCGAACTATCCAAGAATATGCTGATCAAATTTGGCATGTAACACCATTGAAATTTAAAAAGTAAGTGATAATACCAATAAAAAAAGCATTCCTCATATTTAAAGGAATGCTTTTTTATTGGTGTTGATATATACAAAAACATCAATTTGCCACCCGATTGCCACCGTAATAGTTAGTTGGGTGGCAAATTAATGATTCGTTTTTCTAAAGCTGCGGCTGTTTTGTTTTGCATTTGCTCTGTAACATGAGTATAGATTTCTAGAGTTGTTCTGATATCACTCTGCCCCACTCGAGATTGAACTTCTCGTATGGTGGCACCAACTTCGAATAAGGTTGTGATGTGTGTGTGTCGAAGTCGGTGGTAATTAACTTTGAATCCTAACTTAGCTTGACTTCTTTGAAGAAAAGTTTGAAGTGATTCGAATTTAATCAATTCTCCATTTTCTCTTGTGAAAATATAATCTAAATCATTTTGATGATAATGAATGCCATATTTTTTTTGATTTTCTTTTTGTCTTATTTTCCATTCTGATAGTTCATCGCAAATGATTTGAGTGAGATATGTCTTCCTGTTACCTGCATTAGTTTTTGTAGTATCAATACGATACTCACTAATTCCTCCTAAATGCTTGCGTGTGGTAATAAGATTTTTTGTAATACTTACAGTTTTATTTTCTAAATCCACGTCGTCCCAAGTTAGTGCGAACGTTTCCCCTATTCTTGTTCCATTATGAAGTCCAAATAATACAGGTAAATAATAGTCCTCGGCATTTTTTTTGATATGGGTCAGGAGTTTAATTATCTCTTCATCAGTTAATGCTTTGGTAAGCAATCCGGGTTTTCTTTTTTTAGGTTTTATAATTTGTGTCATAATGTTTTGTTTCATATGGCCTTGTTTAACTGCTAAATCGAAAGTTTGATTTAGAACGGTATATATATCATTAAGATAACCAGCTGAACGATTAGGTGCTATTTCATTAAAAAAGTTTTGTAAAATAGCAGGAGATAATTTACTTAGATAAATGTGACCTATTTGATCTTTTATTCTGCTATTTATAATAGTTCGCCTAATTCTATTGGTGTTGTATTTAACTGTATGTTGTGTAGTTTCATACCAATAGTTACAAGCCATTAAAACAGTCCAAGATGTATCTTTAAATACTTTTCCTTTATCTTCGTATTCCTCTATTGCTTTTCGTAACGCTTGTTCACATTCTTTTTTTGTTCTAAATCCACCACGTTCTACCTTTTTTCTTTTTCCGTCTTCTGTTTTACCTATATCAAAGTAGTAACTCCATTTGTCACCACGTTTTCGGACAGAACCTTTCATTAATATCACCTAATTATAAAAGATTAAATATTTTTTGTTTTTTCTATAAATAACTTATTAAATTTACCGAGAGATAGGGTAGGAATCCCTAAATCTTTTGCTTTCTGAATTGTAGAATAATCTTCTTCGTTGTAAGGATAAGAGAAGTGATAAACTAACATAGTTGTTTCTTTATGGCGAAGTCTTCCTAATGCTGTACCTCCATGTGATATGACTATTTTAGATAATCGCTCACACATAGATAAAGGCATTGGAATAAAACTGATAGTTTCATTTTTAAATACTTCTGATAATAGATGTGGCTCATTTATATTAGTAGTAGTTTTTGTCGTATATATTTCTGAATTGGTTGATATATTAGAGGAAGTCTCTATCTCTATTCCAGTTGTCATTTCAAAGAAATCATCCATATCCATTATTTCGATTCCCAATTCTTTTGCCTTTTGAAGTTTACTACCTGCTTTTTCTCCTACAATTAGTAAATTAGTTTTCTTGGTGATAGAATTACTACTTATTTCAGCGCCACATTTTTTTGCTAATTGCATTAGATCATCTCTTTTATATGGTCCTTTTCCAGTGAATACAATATTTTTCCCATTAAATATGTCTTTTACAGTTTCAAAATCAACTTTCAAAGAATTGAAATTTTTGCCGCTATTATTTTGTGTTGATTGTTTATTAGAACTTTTGAGTGTTTTAAGTGACGTCCCAATTGGAACCCATAGTTTAGGATTTATAATTTGTATTAATTTATATAGTATTTTAACGTCTTCAGTAGCAGTATGACGATATTTGTATTCAATGTCAAAAAAGTCTATCAAAACTGACAAAGAATATGAAAATAATCCGGGGATTTCTAATCGGAAGGCGCGAACAGAATCATAGAATGGGTAATCTGTTTCAATCCAATTATAAAACATTAAGAATTTTCTATCGAAGGAACCGTTATGAGCAACAATAGGGAATTTATATCTCTTTAAGAAAGAATTAAATTTATTGATAATCTCGAAATTATCAGAAATATTATCATATCCTCTTCCATATCCAAGATTAATTTTTGAATCGTCGTTTATAATTCCTAAATGTAACTCATCAATGATTTCATTATTTTGAACTGCTATCATTGCAACTTCGAAAATTCCATCTTCAGGACTTAATCCCCCTGTTTCGATATCTAGTATAATCATTTCATTTAACAATTTAATCCTCTCCTATTTTTATAATTATATCGTTAATTATACAAATATAAGGAAATAAATACAAATATTAGAAAACAAAAAAATCCCTAAATTGATATAAATCTAAGATATTACAGTTTTGTACTAATATCTTGAATACTTATCAATTATTAGGGATTTTTTATTAGGTTAGATACACGATTTCTAATTAAACCAGTGAGAATTATTCATCATCATCCTTACTTGGATAGATGTGTTTAATAGTTTCTAAAGATGTCATAAATGCTAGTAATGCGGCAACTTCGCTATCAGACATTTTCTTTATTTTTTTTATTGTTTCTAATTTCAGAGAATTTAGATCTGTTGTAATGTACATGTTGCCGTTACCTGTTAATATCCACTCACTAGAATAACCATAAGTTTCTTCGATTAATTTCGCTAGTGTTTCAGAAAGATTATTTTTTTTTCCGTTTACTAGCAGGTTTACATAGTTAGCAGAAATGCCTAAAGAGTTCGCAAACTCAGTTTGTTTTAGGTTTTTTTCACTAAGGATCACCTTAATCCTATCTTGTAATGTCAATATAATCACCTCAATTCATCGAGGTAATTATACAACTAAACTTTAACTAAGTCAATGTAAAATGTTGTTGACAATTTAACTTAGTCAAAGTATAATCTAACTAAGTTAAATTAGTTGTATTTGAAAACTTGACTTAGTTAATTTAAATTAGGAGGTATGGAGAAATGAAAGAAATTTTGGAGAAAAATAAAAAATTAGCTATCGATAAGGTGAAGGAAATGGGGGCTGAAGAGTTGCAGAAAGTTAATATTTTTATTTCGGGAATGGAGGCGATGAAGGAGATTGAAAAACAATCAGCATAGAAGCGGGAGGGAAGAGTAGATGGCAAAAGTAGAAGTACCAGTAAGAGACAAATTATTATTAACGTTGGATGATGTGGCGGCGTTATTAAGTACATCAGTTCCAACAGTTAGAAAATTAGCAAAGATGGGAATTATTCCTTTCTTAAAAATGGGAACTAAAACCTTTGTTGACATGAATGAATTAAAAAAAGGAATTCAACAGTTAACCTATAAAAGAATTGATCTTGAAAGATTAGAAGTGATGGAGATTGATTGTAGCGATATAGGGGCGTAAGGAGGATTTGAATGATTCCTATAACACCAAGCTTTGTTTTAAAAGATAAAGACATCGTTCAATTCCAATGTGATCA
>NZ_CALIOS010000134.1:0-16319 GCF_938044715.1 uncultured Turicibacter sp. | reverse complement strand
GACAGACTGCTTAAAAACTTAACTTTTTTGTGTCCAAAATATTGACCTAGATCCAGGGAGGGATTTTATGAATTTTAAAAATGTGTGGTTTACTTTATTGTGGCGTATCTTAATTATTATTAGTACAGCCTACGGAATTTACGCGGGTGTATTTCTTATAAGTGGAGAAACAAATTTTAAAATTTTATTGTATTACACGATGCAAAGCAATTTATGGTGTTTGATTTTATATAGTTATATCGTAGTTAAAATGTTATATCAGCTAAGAAAACACCAATCAATTCAAAAAAAAATATGCTCATCTTGGCTTAAAGGTGGATTAACATCGGCAATTCTAGTCACCTTTTTATTATACCAATTTATCATTATTCCGTATTGTCTTGAACATGGATCGGTTCATCAAATGTTTTCACCATCAGATATTTCGGTACATTATCTGGCACCGTTTCTCGTTTTTATTGATTTCCTTTTATTTGATCCTAAAAAACAATATAGTTGGTACACCCCATTTCAGTGGCTTAGTATCCCCATCTTATATTTCCTCTTTGTTGTCACGTGTAGTTTTATTCACGTACCTGTTCCAGAGCCCGAGCATCCATTTTTATATTTCTTTTTAGATATAGGAGACATAGGCATCAAAGGATTTAGTTTAAATATGATAAAATTGACATTGCTCTTTCTATCAGCAGGATATTTTACTGTTTTCATAAATGATATTAAAATAGGTAAAAAGTAGCCCTTGCTAATTTAAATGCATGTGATATAATCATCTCAATATCTAAACAAAGGGGAAATCAAGATGTTAAAAAAATTTGCTGCAGATGCATTAGGAATTAGTGATATTGGGAAAATTATTAGTCCAAACGACTATGATAAAGTAATGGCAGATGACTTTATTATGCATGAAGATGATGAAAAAATCTTCTTCTTAATTAAATCAAAAACAGATGAATACTGTTTTACAAACTTAGCTTTAATTCATGTCGATGGTACATCAGCTGTTAGTAGTAAACGTCTAGTGAAACGATATGATTACTATAAACATACGATTAGCCATGTTATGATTGAAACAGCAGGAACAGTGGATTTAGATTGTGAATTAAAATTTGATATCGATAATCAAGAGTTCTCAATTGATGTTAATCGTAATCAATTAGAACAACTAAAAGATATTTATAAAGCTTTAATTAAAATTTCTCATATCATCGAAGAAAATCAGGTATTATTACAAAAATCAGAACAAACATTAAACTTTGCATCCGTTGCATGTGGTTCACAACGTCAAGAAACAGGTAATTTATTAGATCAATTTGTAAAGGTAAACGAATACGCATTTAATTGGATTAAACAATCACGTGAAGCCTACATTCAAAAAGACTTTACAGAAGTATTTGAAAAATATATTAATAACTAAGAAGAGGAATCCTCTTCTTTTTTCACATTGAAAGGAAGAAGGCAATGCAATTTAAACAGATCGAATTATCAGACTTAAATGTACTAGTAAAAATGTATATCGAAACATTCAATGCAGGGCCTTGGAACGATGAGTGGACAGTTGAGACGGCATCCAGACGATTAACACAAATGATTAAATGTCCAGATTCATATGGATTATTAGCGTATGTGGATAATGTTCCTGCTGGAATGATTTTAGGAGCCGAAGAACAATACTATAATGGATTAATGTTTAACATTAAAGAATTCTGCATCAATAATCAGTTGCGAGGAAAAGGGCTTGGAACAAGCATCTATGAAGAATTCGAGAAACGATTGAAGGAAAAAGGAATCAGAGAAATTATCTTACTAACATCTCCTGGGCCTCAAACAGAAGGATTCTATCACAAAAGAGGATTTGAAACATCTAAAGGTATGATTATGATGGGAAAATTAATTGGATAAATAGAAAAAAGACTGAATCGAAATAATTTCGACTCAGTCTTTTTTAATTATGAGAAATGTTTCTTTAATTCCTTAATATCATCTGCTTCAATCCATTCCTCAGTATATCCACAATTTTCACATACATAACGATGTAAACGAGCCACAATTGATAATGTCACGTTAACCATAATATTATTTCCAGTTCCATGAATTAAAACCTTACTCGGGATAAAAATTAATGATTTAAATTCACACTTAGGACAGCATTTAGTCTCTCTCATTTTATAGCTGCTTCATATACTTTGCTATATTAGCTGAATGGTCAACAATTGGTTCGAAAATAGAATACTTACATGACATAATCGTCGTTACACCAGGGCCATGTCCTGCTTTTACACAATCACTGTGCACAATAATTCCAAGTGTCATAGCACCTTTTAAGTAACCGCGACCGTACGTTGTATCACAATCCTTTAATAACACAAGATCTCCAAAACGTAAATGATGAAGCCCTAGACGTCGTACCTCATCCAAATCTCCTGTCATAATATCATAATCCCCAGAATAAGCACTATTAGCTCCAATTCCAGACCCCATTAAATAGGGGGGAATAATCGCTGATACGGGAACTTGCAACTTACCGTTGACCTCTTGTATCTGTAATTTCTGTAATAAAATAGGATCAAGATTCATGACATGAACATCAGGATAGTCGAGTAATTTGAGCCCTTGGCCATATGCCTTAATTAAAATAGAATCATCAATGCAAAGGTCTTCTAATATATCCGCATCAAAATGAACTAAAGTATGCTCAATTCCACCGTGAGAACCCGTCACATAACCTAAACGTCCTTTTGCATCACCACTTACAACCTTAGCCACATTTCCAATGCAAGCAAACGTCATTAAAGCATCATTCTCTGAAGCATTCTCATTACGAATCGAAACACCTGGTTCAACATGATCACCTATCCACCCAAATGCAGGATCGCCAACAGAAACATTATAAGAAATCCCCCCTGTTGAAGGTAAAATCATCGGAACCCCTTCTTGAGTAATTCTATAATTGCCGCCTAGTGGATGATGAACTTTTCCTTGAACAGACCATTTCACAAGTCGACCTTCATTCGTTCTTAGCATCAGTATCTCCCCCTTAAGAATTAATGCATATCTACAAATTAACATAACACATTTACTAGCCTAATAGGGGAAGTACTACCCATCATAATTCGCCTAAAGTTCTAATTGTTTGATGAAATTAGGATAATTAAGAAGGATTATTTTTGAAATCCTTATTTTTCGACAAATGCATGAGTGAATATTTAAACAAGATGGTGTTAAATCCTTCATTTAATAAGGTTTTGTTAATAATCTAGTTAATGTGGCCTGTTCGAATTAAGTTTGAAACTCAAAATTTTTACTTTGAATATCAAAAAAATATTCACATTTTACAAATTTGTGTGTTATAATCCTTCACATAGTTTGAAATGCAAAATAATAACAGGTGGTGGAGAAATGGAAATTAAACCATTAAAAATTGGACCGTTTGAATTAGAGTTACCGATTGTACAAGGTGGAATGGGAATTGGTATTTCACGTTCTAACTTAGCGGCGGCTGTCTCAAATCACGGAGGGTTAGGCGTTTTATCGGGAGTTCAAATTGGACATGATGAACCTGATTTTGAAAATAATACAGTGCAAGCTAACTTGCGTGCAATGAAAAAACATATACAAAAGGCCAAAGAGGTAGCAAAAGGAAAAATGCTTGGATTAAACTTAATGGTTGCAATGGAGAATTACGAACAATATGCTAAAGCAGCTGTTGAGGCAGGAATTGATATTATTATATCGGGAGCAGGGTTACCCCTTGCACTTCCAGAATATACAAAAAATACAAAAACAATGTTTGCACCGATTATATCAAGTGCAAAAGCAGCAACTGTTTTATTAAAACACTATGATAGAAAACATCAAGTAGCACCAGACATGATTGTGATTGAGGGACCAGAAGCGGGTGGACACTTAGGATTCAAACCAGCCGATTTAGAAGAAGGAAATATCGATCTTGATCAAATTGTTAAAGAAGTCATTGAAGCTGTTAAACCATATGCAATGAAATATGAAAAACATATACCAATCATTGTAGGTGGAGGAATCTATGACGGAGCAGACATTGCTCATTATTTAAAACTTGGAGCAGATGGGGTTCAAATGGCAACACGTTTTATTGCAACTGAAGAGTGTGATGCTCACCCGAACTTTAAACAAGCTATAATTGATACTAAAGAAGACGACATCATCTTAGTGAAAAGTCCGGTTGGAATGCCAGGTCGTGCCATTCGTAATCCATTTAGTGAAAAATATGGTATCAAAAAAGAGAAAATAAAAAAATGTTACCGATGTGTTATCCCTTGTAATCCCGCAACAACTCAATACTGTATTAGCAAGGCACTTCTACATGCAGTAAGAGGAGAAGTTGAAGAGGCTTTACTATTCTGTGGGGCAAAAGCCTATAAAGTAAATGAATTGACAACTGTAGAACGTTTATTAAAAACTTTAAAGTCTGAAATAATCGCGACATCGTAATTGGAAACTATTGACAGAAAAGGTTCTGTCTTATATATTAAGCTATATATTTGAAGTTCAAAATATTTGATTAAAAAAATATTTGAATATCGGAGGAATTTTGTATGAATCAAAAACAAGAACGTGAAGTTCGAGATGTGACGAAAACAGATTATCTAAATCAAGTCTTACAATTAATGGAAAGATTTACTGAAAGTGAAATGACAGGACTCCAACTTGAGGTTGATGGATTAAAACTGAATCTTAAAAAAGAAGTGAAAGAAATCGTTCAAAATATTGCAAGTACACCAATGGTTCAGCCAGTCATCGAAGTTTCACCAGTCTCTCAAACTCAGGTAATGACAACAGCCCCAATTGAAACAACACTTCCAAAAGAACAAACAAACATTCAAGAGGTTAAAGCGCCACTTGTTGGGACATTCTACGGTTCGAATGCACCGGGAGCAAAAGCCTTTGTATCAGTTGGAGATCAGGTTAAAAAAGGACAGCCGCTTTGCATTATTGAAGCCATGAAGGTTATGAATGAAATTGAATCTCCATGTGATGGAATCATTAAAGAAATTAAAGTAACAAATGAAGAAGCGATTGGATATGATCAAGTTTTAATGCTAATCGAAGTTTAAGGCAAGATAAAGGGCAGAAAAAGTGAGGTGTCATGATGCTTAGAAAAATTTTAATTGCTAACCGTGGTGAAATTGCAGTTCGTATTATCCGTGCATGTAAAGAAATGGGAATTGAAACAGTTGCTATTTATTCAACGGCTGATAATCGCGGATTACATGTTGACTTAGCAGATGAGGCAATTTGTGTAGGTCCAACAAAAATTCAAGATAGCTATTTAAATATTAATAATATTTTGAGCGCTGCTATCTCAACGGGATGCGATGCGATTCATCCTGGTTTTGGATTTTTATCAGAAAATAGTACCTTTGCTTCATTAGTTGAGGAATTAGGACTAAAATTTATTGGTCCAAAAGGATCCATCATTGATAATATGGGAAATAAATCAAAAGCTCGTGAAATGATGATAGCTGCTAATGTACCTGTTGTCCCTGGAAGTGATGGGTTAATTGAATCTATTGAGCAAGGAAAACGGGTGGCAAAAGAAATTGGTTATCCAGTCTTAGTTAAAGCTTCTGCAGGTGGTGGTGGACGTGGAATGCGTGTTATCAACTCGGAAGATGAATTTGAAGATTTATTCCAAACGGCTAAACTTGAAGCAAAAATGTCATTTGGAGATGATTCGATGTATATGGAAAAATTCATTGAGAATCCAAGACATATTGAGTTTCAAATATTAGCTGATCAATTTGGGAACGTCGTGCACCTTTATGATCGAGATTGTTCAGTTCAAAGACGCAATCAAAAAGTCATCGAAGAAGCTCCATCTCCAGTATTAGATGAGCTAACACGTCAAAAAATGGGGGAAATAGCAGTTCTGGCGGCTAAAACGGTTGGATATGAAAATGCCGGAACAATTGAGTTTCTCCTAGATAAGCATCAAAACTTTTATTTTATTGAAATGAATACTCGAATTCAAGTTGAGCATCCAATCACGGAAATGATTACAGGCATCGATTTAATTAAAGAACAAATTAAAATTGCATCTAATTTACCTCTATCTTTCACACAAGAGGATATTAAAATTAATGGTCATGCCATGGAGTGTCGTATTAACGCTGAAAATCCATCTCTTAACTTCAAACCCTCTCCTGGAACAGTAGAAACATTCAATATTCCAAGTGGATTTGGTGTTCGAGTTGATACATCTGTTTATCAAGGCTACACGATTCCACCATTTTACGATTCAATGGTTGGAAAACTTATTGTTCATGGTGCTAATCGTTGTGAAGCTATCGCTAAAATGAAACGTTCACTTGAAGAGTTAGTAGTAGATGGAATTGATACAAATATAGATTTTCAATATGCCATTATGGAACATAAAAACTTTATAGATAACAAATATGATACAAGCTTTATTCAAAAACACATGCATGAATTGGAGGGATAGAGAATGGGTTTTTTCTTACAGCGTCAAAAAAAATCTAAACCAGTTGCTAAGAAACGAGATATAAATGATGGAATTTATACAAAGTGCGAAACCTGTAAAGAAGTTCTTCCAGTCAAACAACTTCATGCTAATTTACACGTCTGTCCCAAATGTGAATTTCATCATCGAATGTCAGCAATGACTCGAATTGAATCATTAGTAGATGAAGGGACTTTTAAAGAATTAAATCAAAAACTGATTTCTAAAAATCCATTATCATTTCCTGGATATGAAAAGAAAATCAATAATTTAATGGAAGAAAATCAAATAAATGAAGCTGTTGTTACAGGAATTGCAAAACTGGATGGACAAACGGTTGCTATCGGTGTCATGGATAGCTACTTTATGATGGCAAGTATGGGATCAGTTGTCGGGGAGAAGGTTACAAGGTTAATCGAGACTGCAACATCAAAAAAACTGCCATTAGTATTAGTCTGCGCTTCAGGTGGAGCGAGAATGCAAGAAGGAATGTATTCATTAATGCAGATGGCTAAAACATCAGCAGCCATCGCTAAACATAACGAAGCAGGATTACTTTATATCAGTGTATTAACCCAACCAACAATGGGAGGCGTTACAGCTTCTTTTGCAACGCTCGGTGATATTATATTAGCCGAAAAAGGGGCAGCTATTGGATTTGCAGGACGTCGAGTTGTTGAGCAAACCATTAAACAATCATTACCTGAACATTTTCAAACAGCAGAATTTTTACAAGAAAAAGGACTTGTGGATAAAGTCGTTAATCGAAAAGAGTTAAAACAAACACTGTCAACTATCATTAAATGGCACGAAGGGAGCGAAAATTGATGTCAATTCTAGATTTTGAAAAAAAAGTAGCTGAAATTGAATCACGTCTAAGTGAAATTTCAACTGACAATCAAGCGGAAGTCAAAGAATTACAACAACAACTGCATCTTTATAAAAATCGTGCTTACAACAATTTAACGGCATGGGATCACGTCGTTCTTGCCAGACATCCAAAACGTCCTAAGGTTCGTGACTACATCAACTATATATTTGATGATTTCATTGAGTTTCATGGTGATCGTTTATATGGAGATGACGCAGCCATTATTGGGGGGATTGCTAAAATCGGACCTCATGTGGTGACCGTTATTGGACATCAAAAAGGTAATACAACAGCCGAAAATATCGAATGTAACTTTGGAATGCCTCATCCAGAAGGATACCGTAAAGCGTTACGTTTAATGAAGCAAGCTGAAAAATTCAATCGCCCTATTATAACCTTTATAGATACACCGGGAGCTTATCCAGGACCCGAAGCTGAAGAACGTGGCCAAGGACATGCGATTGCTGAGTGTCTAAGAGATATGTCTAACTTAAAAACTTCAACCCTTTCTATTGTGATTGGTGAAGGAGGAAGTGGTGGAGCTTTAGCACTAGGGGTGAGTGATCAAATATGGATGCTTCAATATGCAATTTATTCAATCTTATCCCCAGAGGGATTCGCTTCAATTCTTTATAAAGATGGAAGTAAAGCGAAAGAAGCAGCTGAAGTGATGAAACTAACAGCACAAGACTACTTATCGATGGGAATTATTGACCACATCATCAAAGAGCCAATCGGAGGAGCCCATCAATTTCCACAATACGTGTTCGACCACTTAAGAGACGACTTAAATAATTATCTAGAACAAACTAAAAAATTATCAATTAAACAAATCCAAGCGAAACGGTATAAAAAATACCGCTCGATTGGAGAGTTTGACATCATAAAATAACGAGAAAGTTGAGGTGAATTTCTTGGGAATCAAAGTTCTTGGGAGTGGGGCCTACGTCCCGACATCTATTTTAAGTAATAAACAATTAGAATCCATCGTAGAAACAAGTGATGAGTGGATCAAGGCGCGTACAGGTATCAAAAATCGCCATATCGCTACAACAGAAAATACCGTTGAATTAGCCTATCAATCTGCAAAACAGGCCATTGAACATGCCAATATTGATCCAACTGAAATAGGTTTGATTATTGTCGCAACCTTTACACCAGAACAATTAACACCATCTACTGCTTGTCTAGTTCAAGCAAAGCTTGGGTTAAATGATGTAAAAATGATCGCGTTTGATTTGAATGCTGCATGTAGTGGATTTGTTTACGCAATGAGTGTAGCCAATCAATTCCTTAAAAGTGGTGCTATCAAAAAAGCACTTATCATAGGAGCGGAGGTCCTCTCTAAAATTATGGATTGGGATGACCGAAATACATGTGTTTTATTTGGAGATGGAGCGGGAGCAGTCGTAGTTGAATATGACCAAGACACAACCGAGAGCTTCTATCTCAACTCAAGTGGAGATGAACGTGGAGTCTTAACCACAACACCAATTGCTGTAGTAAATCCACTAACAGATAACCAAGCAGAACCTATTCATTTCCAAATGAATGGACAAGAAGTCTTCAAATTTGCGATACATGCTATTAAAGAAACAATTATGGAGCTATTAGAACAAGCAAACTTAACAATCGATGAAATCAATCTCATCATTCCCCATCAAGCCAATAAACGTATCATTGATAAAGTTGTTAAAGATTTAAAAGTTCCGAGCGAAAAATTCTTTTTAAACTTAGATAACTATGGAAATACATCAGCCGCTAGTATACCGATTGCCTTAAAAGAAGCAATAGATACTAGGCACATCAAATCAGGGGATAAAATAATGCTCATCGGATTCGGTGGCGGTAAAACATGGGGTGGATGTATGATCTCCCTGTAGATAAAAAACAAAAGGAGGATAAAAAGATGTCTTTGACAACTTTATTAAATATAAAATACCCAATTATTCAAGGTGGAATGGCTAACATCTCATCAGCAGAACTAGTAGCAGCTGTTTCAAATGCTGGAGGACTTGGAATCATTGGTTCAGGTGGTTGGGATGCCCCACGCCTAAGAGAAGAAATTCGTAAATGCAAACAACTAACAGACAAACCTTTTGGTGTCAATTTAATGCTTATGAATCCGCACTGTGACCAACTATCAGAAGTTATTATTGAAGAAGGGGTTAAAGTAGTGACAACAGGAGCAGGAAGTCCAGGTCCATACATTGAAAAATGGAAAGCTGCCAAGATCAAAATTATTCCAGTTGTTGCCTCAGTTGCTTTGGCAAAACGTATGGCACGTTTAGGAGTAGATGCCATTATTGCCGAAGGAACGGAATCCGGTGGCCATGTTGGGGAGTTAACGACTATGTCATTAGTTCCACAAGTTGTCGATGCTGTGGATATCCCAGTTATTGCAGCGGGAGGAATTGCGGATGGTCGTGGATTTATGGCGGCTATGGCTCTTGGAGCAAGTGGCGTTCAAATTGGAACTCGCTTCTTAACCGCTAAAGAATGCCCAGTACATGAAAACTATAAACTAGCGCTAATCAAAGCAAAAGATACAGACACAGTCGTAACAGGACGAAGTGTTGGTGTTCCAGTTCGTTGTTTAAAAAATCCGATGACGCGTGAATACATCGCTCTTGAGAAAAAAGGAGTATCAGCCGAAGAATTAGAGTATTTAACACTCGGTTCACTTCGTAAAGCCGTTCTAGAAGGAGACACAAAATCAGGATCTGTCATGGCGGGACAAGTAGCAGGAATGCTTTCTAAAGTCCAATCCGTATCAGAAATTATAGAAGATATTACAAATCACGCATCAGAAGTTTTTAAAAATTTGGAGGTCATGTAATATGGGGAAAGTTGCATTCTTATTCTCAGGACAAGGAGCACAATATGTCGGAATGGGGAAATCACTTTATGAACAAAACCCAACCGCACGTCAGTTATTCAATCAAGCCAATGACTTATTATCATTTGATTTAAAAGAATTATGTTTTGAAGATTCACAAAATTTAATTAATCAAACAGCTTATACACAACCAGCCATTTTTACAATTTCTCAAATGGCATTAGCTACTTTAAAAGAAGCAGGAATCAAACCAGATGTTGTAGCGGGATTTAGTCTAGGTGAGTACAGTGCGTTATGTGCAGCAGATGTTTTCTCGTTTACTGAAGGAGTGGAACTTGTTGCTAAAAGAGGAGAACTTATGGGAGTAGCATCAGGTGATGGAAAAATGGCCGCCCTACTTGGATTAGATGTTGAAAAGGCAACAGCTTTATGTAGCGAAGCTTCTTCAAAGGGAGTAGTGGAGTTGGCCAATTTAAACTGCCCAGGACAAATCGTGATTGGTGGAGAGGCCGAAGCTGTTAATTATGCTTGTGAATTAGCAAAAGGATACGGGGCAAAACGTGCCTTAATCTTGCCAGTTAGTGGACCTTTCCATACCTCTTTATTAAAAGAAACAGCCCAAAATTTTGGACAACTATTAAAAATGAAAAACTTAAATCAACCTAAACTTCCAATCATTTTAAACGTGCTAGGAGATTTCTATCATCATGATTTATCACTAATTGACTTAATGATAAAACAAATGGCGACAAGTGTGAAATGGGAAGCAAGTATCAAAAAAATGATTGAAGATGGAGTAGATACCTTCATTGAGATTGGACCAGGTAAAACATTGAGTGGATTTGTTAAAAAAATAGATCGTAGCGTTAAAATTTTAAATGTAGAAGATGTGGCATCATTAGAAGCAACTATTAAGGCGCTTCAAAATTAAA
The DNA here is from genome assembly GCF_938044715.1 of uncultured Turicibacter sp. Lineage (NCBI taxonomy): Bacteria > Bacillati > Bacillota > Erysipelotrichia > Erysipelotrichales > Turicibacteraceae > Turicibacter > uncultured Turicibacter sp. The sequence goes on along the minus strand of NZ_CALIOS010000134.1, from coordinate 5,181 downwards.
TAAGTTCCTATTAAGTTTCTACAGAAATTTTATAGTTTGAATCAATAATGAAGCATTTTAATGACCAAGATTCATTTTTTTAGATATGGTATTAATCGTTTTGAATACAGGAGGGAATTTTATGAACTTATCAGGTAAAGTCGCATTAGTGACAGGAGGCTCTCGAGGAATTGGAGCAGCTATCGTCTTAAAATTAGCTTCACTTGGTTGTGACATTGCACTTAATTATTGCGGAAGTAAAGAACGTGCCGAAGCCATTGCTAAACAAGCTGAAAGCTTAGGTGTAAAAGCAAGCGTTTATCAAGCAAATGTTGCAAATTATGAAGAAGTTGAAAGCATGACGAAAGCTATTATAAAAGATTTTGGACATTTAGATATCGTGATCAATAATGCAGGAATTACATCAGATAATCTTATGATGCGTATGGATGAAGATTCATTTGATTCTGTTATCGATGTGAACCTAAAAGGAACATGGAATGTTTGTAAATCGATTACGCGTCCTATTTTAAAACAACGCAGTGGAGTAATTATCAACTTATCGTCAGTCGTTGGGATTAACGGAAATGTTGGACAGGCAAACTACGCTGCATCAAAAGCTGGGGTAATTGGGTTAACAAAATCATTAGCAAAAGAATATGCCTCAAGAAATGTTCGAGTTAACGCTGTTGCTCCAGGATATATCAAATCAGATATGACCGCAAAATTATCAAGTGATATTACAGATAAAGTATTAGAAAATATTCCACTTGGAAGCCTGGGTGAAGTAGAAGATATTGCAAATGCAGTTGCTTTTCTAGTTAGTGATCAGGCTCGTTATATCACAGGACAAGTATTAGTCGTAGATGGTGGAATGGCAATTTAATGAAGGATGGTGCAAATTATGAGTAAACGTAGAGTTGTAGTAACTGGACTTGGGACAGTTTGTCCTGTTGGAAACAATGTTGAAACAATGTGGAAAAACATTCAAGACGGAGTTTGCGGAATCGATGAAATCACTCACTTTGATGCATCAGATTTCAAAGTTAAATTAGCAGCAGAAATTAAAGACTTAAACGTTGAAGAGTATATTAATAAAAAAGAAGCAAAGCGTTTAGATCGCTTTAGCCAATTAGCGATGATTGCTTCAAAACAAGCATTTGAAGATTCAAACCTTCAAACAGAAGAACTTGATGCTCATCGTTTCGGAGTTATTTTAAGTTCAGGAATTGGCGGACTTCAAACGATTGAAGAGGAAAAGGAAAAAGGAATGAAAAAAGGATACGAACGTGTCTCACCATTCTTCATTCCAATGGCTATAGGAAACTTAGCAGCAGGTAATGTTGCCATTATGTTAGGTGCTAAAGGAGCATGTCTTGACATTGTGACAGCTTGTGCAGCGGGAACTAATTCAATTGGAGAAGCCTTCAAATATATCCGTGATGGTTATGCAGATATCATGTTAACTGGAGGAGCAGAAGCCTCAATTACACCACTTGGAATTGGTGGATTCTCTTCAATGAAGGCTTTAACGACATCAGATGATAAAAATCGTGCTTCAATTCCATTCGATGCACAGCGTAATGGATTCGTTATGGGAGAAGGAGCAGGTGTTTTAATTTTAGAAGAATACGAACATGCCAAAAAACGTGGAGCTAAAATCTACGCTGAAATGATCGGATATGGTGTAAGCTGTGATGCTTTCCACATGACAGCCCCAGATTCGGAAGCTAATGGTGCTGCTGCTTGTTTTGAAATGGCACTTAAAGATGCTTCACTTGAACCAAATCAAATTGATTACATTAACGCCCACGGAACATCGACACCACTGAATGACAAACTAGAGACACTTGGTATCAAAAAAGTCTTTGGTAAAGAAACAAAATTAATGGTTAGCTCAACTAAAGGAAATACAGGTCACTTACTTGGAGCAGCAGGTGGAGTAGAAGCTATCATCACAGTTAAAGCTTTACAAGATGGATTTGTTCCTGCAACAATTAACTATTCACAACCTGATCCAGAATGTGATTTAGATATCGTTCCTAATGTTGGACGTCATCAAAATATTAAATATGCCATGTCAAATTCATTAGGATTTGGTGGTCATAACGCATGTATCGTCTTTAAAAAATACGAATAACTCTTTCTATATTATATATACATAAAAAAAGAAGGTGAAAGCATGGTCTTAAATAGTAATCAAATTCAAGAAATTATCCCGCACCGCTATCCATTTTTATTAGTAGATCGAATTGATGAATTAGAACCAGGAAAAAGAGCCCTTGGAGTCAAATGTGTTTCAGCAAACGAAATGCAATTTATGGGACACTTTCCACAACAACACGTCATGCCTGGCGTCCTAATCATTGAAGCCTTAGCGCAAGTAGGAGCTGTTGCCATTTTAAGTCTTGAAGATAATAAAGGTAAAATTGCTTACTTTGCTGGTATCAAATCAGCAAAATTTCGTCAAAAAGTCATTCCAGGTGATATCTTAACTCTTGAAACAGAACTAACAAAAATAAAGGGAAGTGTTGGAGTTGGTAAAGCCATCGCTAAACTTGGAGATAAAGTAGCCGTCGAAGCAGAATTAATGTTCGCCATCGGATAAAAAGAAAAGGTTGTAGAAAAAATGTATTTTCTATAACCTTTTTTGTTACAACACAGAATAAATTGCTATAATAAGTTATCATAATCAAAGTAGGTGTCAAAAACATGCCATTACTCATAGCAATTCTTTTCATCGGCCTATTTACATGGCTAATCTATACAAAAAAAGATATCTTCTCTAACAAAAAGAAATTCTTACAGATTGAACTTGGCATCATATTACTAGCTACATTAATCATTCTAATCATTTCAGGAATTGGAATAACCATGGGATTTTTATTACTATGGGTTGCTATTGCCTTTTTAAGCTATTATATTTACCAAAACCACCATCAAAAAGTAGGATTTATCGGTGTTAGCTTCTGTGCCTTCTTCAACATTGTTTTCCTATATCTCCAATTTTGGATATATGGGACACAATATTAATAAAAAAGACTATCTAATGGACCTTAGATAGTCTTTTTTTGATTGTATAATAATAGAAAAAGAGGAGGAATAAAAAATGGAAAAAACAAATTATCATACTCATACACCAAGATGCCTGCATGCGGGAGGGACAGAAACTGAATACATCGAAGCAGCTATCGAAAATAACATGACCATTCTAGGATTCTCAGACCATGCTCCGTATCCAGATAACAGATTTGGATTACGAATGCAGTATGAGGAACTCGATGATTATTTACAAACTATCAAAAATTTAAAAAAACAATATAAAAACCAAATTGAAATTCGTGTTGGCCTTGAAATTGAATATGATTCCGAAAAAAAAGCATACTATGAACAGTTACTTAATGAAAAAGGTGTCGAATACTTAGTGCTAGGACAACACATCTACGTCTCACCAAACAAAGAATACATCAACATCTATAGTCTAAACAACACAGAGCAATATATTGAATATGCTCAAACCATCAAAGAAGCAGTTCAAACTGGATATTTCGCTTTTATCGCACATCCGGATGTCATTTTTGTAAATGACCTTGCTTGGGATCAAAACTGTGAACTTGCATCAGACATCATCATAGAAGCTGCAATTAAAACAAAAACCCCATTAGAATTCAATGCCAATGGACTAAGACGAGGAATTCAAGCATTTTGTGATGAAGAAAGATACCCATATCCGCATCCAAAATTCTGGTCAAAAGTTGCAAAAACAAACATTCCCGTTCTAATTAACGCAGATGCACACCATCCAAGTAATATTTACGATGACAAAATGGAACTAGCTTATAAATTAGTAGGCGAATGGGGACTAAACCTCATAACTGATTACATATAAGCAGAGTCATTAGTATTCCCACCTTCATTAAGTTATATTAATACAATTATAAAACTAGGTAGAAGTGGGTGGACCCGATGAAACGTCAAATCATAGTAAGTTTCATGGCAATACTGGTATGTATGTTAAGTTCTATAAATGTATCAGCTGAAGCTAACGAACAAAATGAACAAGAAATCAGACAAAAACTTTATAAAGACTACGAGCAGGCATCAGGTGTCCCTTGGTATCAAATAGCCGCCGTTGATCAATACGAGCGCAATACCTATAAATTCCGTGAAGAATGTACATTTAAGTACGATACCATCTCAATTTGTTTTCCAAATGAAATATGGTCAGGCCCTGAAAATCCAATTTATTATGATAATAATAGTTTGACTATTAATCTTTTTGGAGGTATTGGTAAAGATGGAGATGGAGATGGGATAGCAGATATTAATAATGAAGAAGACGTAATGTATACAATGGTCGAGTATTTACGTTCATATAATGATTTTGAAGCCGCCATTGCATCTTATTATCAAAAGGAACAAACTCTAACGATTATAAAAGAAATTGCGATGCTATTTGAACATTTTGATACAATTACACTAGATAAACGATCGTTACCAGTATCACGCCATTATAGTTATAGTTTTAGTGATAACTATGGTACAGCACGAAGTTGGGGTGGGGCTAGATCACATGAAGGAATAGATATTTTCGCTGGATACTCAACACCAGTATTATCCACAGCTTACGGAGTCATTGAAATAATGGGATGGAATGACTTTGGTGGATATCGAATTGGTATAAGAGATATTTATAATACATATCAATACTATGCACATCTTCAAGGATTTGAAGGAGATATTAAAGAAGGTGACATAGTCGAACCGGGACAAGTGATAGGATATGTTGGTAGTACAGGATATGGGAAAGAAGGAACAAGCGGTAAATTCCCACCACATTTACATTTTGGTTTGTACAAGTATGATGGAAAATGTGAATGGGCATTTAACCCATACCCACATCTAAAACGATGGGAAAAACAGAAATAAGAAAAAAGGTCAAATAACTATTATTTGACCTTTTTTAAAAAAAATTAAAAAAAGTATTCAAAAAGTGTTGACGATAATTTATATACATGTTATTATATAAAAGTCGTCAGGACAGAAAACAAAATGGAGCAGTACTCAAGTGGCTGAAGAGGTGCCCCTGCTAAGGGTATAGGTCGGGCAACCGGCGCGAGGGTTCAAATCCCTCCTGCTCCGCCATTTAAAAAAATGGCCCGTTGGTGAAGCGGTTTAACACACATGCCTTTCACGCATGCA
>NZ_CALIOS010000133.1:0-32966 GCF_938044715.1 uncultured Turicibacter sp. | reverse complement strand
TTTTAGGCTTTACCACCTCTAAAAAAGCCATCGAAGACGACGTTTTTGAACCGTGATGTCCTGCCTTTAAAATATCTACATCTAAATCCCGAGATAAAATTTTCTTTTCAACGTCAGATTCCATATCTCCTGTAAATAAGAAGGCAACATCATTATATGTTAACTTCGTTACAACTGAGTTATTGTTACGATCACCGTTATCATCACCCGTTTCGATTACTTCAAACGTCACTCCATCTGCAAGTTCAAATACTAAATCATCATCTTCTAAGTATTGAGCCCCTAGTTGTTTTTGTTCTTCAACTTGCTTTAAATACGCTTTATAAGTTTGAGAGGTATGGGCTTCGCCCGAATCAATAATCAAATCAACCGAGTATGTCTGTAGCACTTCTGCCAATCCTCCAATATGATCGGCATCGGGATGAGTTGCCACCACAATTTCTAAATCATCAACACCAACGGCTTCTAAATAATTTAATAAAATATCTTCTGCTCCATTATTTCCACCATCAATTAAAATATGGAAATCATCATAAATAATCAGGGTCGAATCCCCCTGTCCAATATCAATAAAATGAACCTGGAGTTCTTGATGACTAGGCCGAACTTCAAGTCCAACATGACTTTGATTTAGACTTTCTTGATACTGTGGTTTTGGCATCCATCCTAAATAAATGAAAATAGAGGATAATATAATGGCCCATCCTGTTACTGAAATGGTAATGACTTGTTTTTTTTCTTTCTTTTTAATTTTACGGTTCTGGCTAACTAAATAAATTCCAACAGGTGGACATAACATCAGCCACAAATAGTTATACCAAATTTGTCGCTTACTTTTTTTCCACTTTCCTATCATCATTAAAATTAAAATTAGATACATAAGGGTAATCACTAAATAATCAGTCCAATGGGCTTGATTTAACAATTCAAGGACATAATCAATCTCAACTAAAAACTGCTCCAAACTAATCTCTCCTAATTCATAACTTCTCCCCATTATACCATAAAAATATAAAGATGACCTTTTCTATCCTTTTACTTCGACGACACTACTAAATGAAATCTTCTTTCTTTGGTGACCATCCGATAGGATAAAATAACGATAGGCCTCATTGATTTTTTCAACGTTTCCCTTTACCCTAAGTAACTGTCCTCGCTCAAAGTAAACAAGCGTAATGGTTGTTTGATTTAAAAAGCCTTCAACAACTAAATTAGAGTTTTGCTCATGTTGCCACTCATCTAGTAGTGGTTTTTCTATCTTTGACAATTCGTTTAGAACCTCCTCAATAGCTTGTTGTTGTTCTACTATCGAGACAAAGGCTTTCCATTTCATCATCCCTCGATCTTTCATCGTTATCACCTCCTCTTTATTCTGCCTGATGACCACCCATTAACGTATTACGATAACGTCCTGTTGCTCCCTTTTCATAAGAAATAGCTCGTAACAAGGCATTTTTACCATGCTTTATTCTAATTTCATCCATCGCATAACTCAACTGCTGTTTTTTCGTCACGTCTTCAAATAAGCTAAGTTGAGTTTGCCCACGCTCAACTAATCCACCAAGTGAAATGGACACTTTTCGAATCGGTTGTCCTGTGTAATTGGCCTCGAATAGTCTCAAGCAGGCTTCAAATACGGATTCTGTCAAATCAGTTGCCTGAGAAAGTTTTGTTTGTCTAGAAAATCCACCTCTAACGGATTTACTATAGCCGATTGCCAGATGCACCACTTCACAATAAAGATTTTTCTTTCGTAAGCGGAACATCACTTCCTCAACCTGCTCTAGTAAGATTGTTTTAATATCATAAGCATAATAATCTCGCATTAAAACCTGACCTCCTCCGATTGTTGGATACCTACTTTGATAAACGTCATGTAAATCACTCTCGTCAATTCCATGACTATGCTGATATAATTGTTCACCTAAAACACCAAATTCACGTTTTAAAAAGTCAAGTGGATATTGTGCAATATCTCCAACACAATACATCCCCATCCGGTTTAAACGTTTTTCAAGCTGAATACCGATTCCCCACATCTTAGATAACGGGGTCAATGGCCATAATTTTGTCTTAACATCTGTATAACTCCACTGTGCAATGCCATTAACGGCCTTCTTTGCTTCTATATCAAGGGCAACTTTAGCAAGTAATAAATTCGGACCAATTCCACAAGTTGAGGGAATTCCCGTCTCTTTTAAAATATCGCACATCATCTGCTTAGCTAACGTGTATGCATCACATTTGTATAAACGCAAATATGACGTGATGTCGATGAATACCTCATCAATTGAATAAATATGAAGGTCCTCATAAGAAACATACCTCAAATATATTTTCAAAATATCTTGTGATACTTTCAAATAGTGATTCATTCTACATGGGACAAACCATACATTTTGATAACCTTCTAACTCATAAACTCGACACCTTGATTTGGCTCCTTGTCTTTTTAAAGCGGGGGAAACTGCGAGAACGATGCTCCCTGATTCCCCCATTCTTCCAACAACGGCAAGGGAAACCTGAAAGGGATCATACCCTCTAGCGACACACTCGCAACTAGCATAAAAACTTTTCAAATCAATACACAAAATAGAACGAAACCTAGTTTTCGTTTCCATTCTTACCACTTCTTTCGAACATTTGTTTGTTATAGTATAGCATAAGATTTACCTTTTTTGTCAATAAAAATTAAACTTTTGTTCGGATTGTGAAAAAATATATCATTAAAACTCCGAAAAAAAGAAGTGTCCGAGAGAACACTTCTTTTTTCTAATCCTTTAACAAGGTTTCATAAATAGTCATATTATTTATTTACGCTAGGTCGTTTAGTTTTTTCATTAAACAACTAAACGAGTTCCAACTAAAATAAGATAGCTAACACTATTTAAACGCATTGATCTCATCTTCACTTGCTTCCTTTCTTTACAATTTCACTCCCCTTTCAATTAAATCCTCTATTTTAGAGTTTAGAAAGAATTGCACCTCTTTTAGATAACATTTTATTACATTTATTGGCTTTTTATTACATTTTTATCCAAAAATACTTTCATTTTAAGGAAAAATATGTTATTATTGAAACAAGCCACTTGAATGGCTGTTCTTTTCTATATTTTGAAAATTAGATGAACCAATCTAGTTTACTCTCTTTTCCAGAGAACCAATAAATTTACCCCAAATTTATTTACTTTTCATGAGGCCTATTGGCCTCCTTTTTGATAGTTAAACACCCTAGTTCAATTCAGAGCTAGGGTGTTTTTTTAGTTTTCAGATGTTTTGACATCTTCTTTGAGTAAAAATTCACCGTAAGCAGATTCAGCATGTTCAGATAAATCCAATCCATTCTCTTCCTCTGTTGCACTTACCCGTATTCCACTGATTTTTTTCAAAAGAGCTAGTAGAAGATATCCCATGACAAATCCCCACAAAGCAATCACGAAGGCACCTATTATTTGAATTCCTAAAAAGCTAAAGCTTCCGGTATAAAACAAGCCGTTGCTCGTACTAAATAGTCCAGTTAAAATTGTTCCGACAACCCCACAAAAACCGTGAACAGGAATTGCCCCTACTGCATCATCAAGTTTAAATTTTCGCTCTAATAAATCATTTCCAAACATCATAACCATTCCGGCAATGACCCCAATCGCAATCGCTCCTAGTGGTGAAACTAAATCACAACCTGCCGTGATAGCGACTAATCCAGCCAATGAACCATTTAATGCCGCTCCCACACTTGGTTTGCCTTTGAACCATGACATCATCAACGTTGTAACAGCCGCCGCTGCTGGTGCTAAATTGGTGGTCATGACAACATGAGCAATGGCCCATGGATCGCTCGCAGTTAATGTTGAACCTGCATTAAATCCAAACCATCCAATCCATAAAATAAAAACACCAAGAGCAGCCATTGTTAGGCTATGACCATGAATAGTATTTGAACTCCCATCTTGATTAAATTTTCCACGCCGAGCTCCAAGCAATATAATACCAGCAAGAGCGGCAAATCCACCTAGCGCATGGACAACTGATGAACCAGCGAAATCATGAAATCCAAGTTGTGCTAACCAACCGCCACCCCAAACCCAGTGACCACTAATCGGATAAATAATAGCCGTCATCAAGGAACTAAAAATCAGATAGCTTGAAAATTTCATTCGTTCAGCTACGGCTCCTGAAACAATCGTCACTGAAGTTGAGCAAAACACACTTTGGAAAAAGACGAAAGCAAGTAGCGGAACTATCAATCCTAAAGAGGTATAATCACCACTTACACATAAATCCGGAATACCAAATAAACCGGCAACACTACCATGGAACATAAGTGAAAACCCAACAATAAAGAAAATAATCGTTCCAATGGAATAATCCATAAAGTTTTTCATCATAATGTTGGCGGCATTTTTAGACCGTGTAAATCCACTTTCTACTAAAGCAAAACCAGCTTGCATCGAAAACACTAAAATGGATGCTATGACCATCCATAGCGTATCAATCACTACACTTAAATCAATCGTCATATTCATTCCCTCCTCAATTTTTAAAAAACTGTTTTCTTTAACGAAATGGGGTGAGTTACGATTGTTCTTTGACGTCAGAAGAAAATCAAAAAGGCGTCCTCTTTTGAGAACGCCTTTGTCCACCTTTTATCTTTTATCTAAGACCTCTTTGTCTATACCTCATTATATTACCATTTTATGGAAAAGTTTACTGTTTTTTTTGAAAAATTATTTTTTAGCATATACTTTCCACTGAGGTAATAAACAAGCGACTAACTCATAAAACTTCGTACTATGATTAGGATGAATCAAATGGCATAATTCGTGAACCACCACATATTCAATAAACGTCTCTTTCTCATGGATCAAACGCTTATTAAACGTAATACTCCCTCTAACAGGACGGCAAACACCCCATGTGGATGTCATTTGACGATATTTCACTTCAACAGGCCGAATTCCTGACTGCTCAAAATATCGCCAATACTTTCTCATATATTGATGAATTAACGCTTCTAACTGCTTTTGAAGCCACGCCTCACATAACCGTTCAGCCCTCTCTTCGCTGACACTTGGCGGCATTTCTTGTCGTAAACTATCTGCCTCAATTGAAAAACACGTGTGATTAGAAGCCAATCGACGCTTTTTTAATGTCTGCCCCAAATAACGAATCTCATCTTTTGACAGAACCGTTGAAGTATTCGCTATCTGCTGCAGCTTTTGATGGATCCAAGTTTCTTTAGATAAAATAAAGTCTTTAATAAACGAAAGTTCCATCTTCGAATTCGCCGTCACGACAATTTCACCACTTGGTCTAATTTTTAAGTACATATTTTTAATATTTTTACGTTCAAGTAAAACTTCAAACGTCTCGAATTGTAATTTCATGTTGCTTCCCCATCCTTGCTAACCTTTTCTTTATTTTTTTCGACCTTCATCAATTAACGCAGTCCATCAGCTTCACCTTGTTTCACCAAGGACAAGATCAAGTCCTCTTTGCTCTTATTGGGGTTTAACTTGATGTAAGTCTTAATTTTTTATCCTTCTTCAACGTAACTCAAACATTGAATCACCGCTTCTTTTTGATAAAAAGACTTTTCATTTCCTTTGACAAACGAACTGACGATAGTAAATTAAAGCGCCCGTTTCCTTTAGCCTTGAGCTTTTAGAGAAATCATTCCTTGAAAGTTAATCTATTCTAAAAGAGCAATTAATCTCAACTGATTCAGTTGACCAAACAGATCGTGTTTAAAATAAAATCTGATTTGACTAAATAAATTTATCACTAATGGAATGAACAACTGTAGGACAATAGCTTAATATTCTTTTGAGGTGATTTTTCACGCTTTAATTCGAGTTTAACTAGATGATTCAGAAAAGATAATAGCTTTTCCCTTTCACATACATTGCTTGATTAAATAAAACATATCCCTCTCCTGGTTTCATCCGATTCGCTCACTTAAATTCATTAAACTGCATCCTTCCATTTAACACATGTAAAACGCTCCTGATTCACCTCGTTAAATTTATGATAACATAAAAAAAAAGGTAAGAGAATCTTACCTTTTCATTTCGTTAACGTTTCATTTCAACCGGTTGAATCCATACCCCTGAATAATTTTGATTCACTAAATTTTGTTGAACTTGTTTCGCATCATTTAAGCTTGAATAAGAACCACAAATCACACGATAATAGGTTTCTTTTTTCGTTTCTTTCACTAAGTCTGATTCTTCTGTTCGTAGTCCTCCACGTTCATAATCTACATTAAACGCTTTACATAATGAGACAACAATTGCTTCAACATAAGCATCTTCTTGATTTAAGAACGTATATAAATCCGCTTCATTATCTAAATAAAACATTTCAATAATATCCGTTGAAACACCTCCACGCCAAGATTCACGGATAATTCCATAATAATCCGTATAATTATACGTTTGTGTATATCTTAAGGTTTCAGGATCAATAAATCGTTCATAAAGCTCACCTGTATAGGCTTTTGAATAAATCGCACGGAAATTATTTAAACGACTTAATTCTTGTTTTAAATAATATTCAAAACGTGCACTATCTTCTTTAAGTGGGGTATAGATCTCCGCTCCACTTGATTCCCCTCCACCACCTGCGCTATTAACATGAATACTAATCGCTAAATTAGGTTGTAATTCAGCAATTTCGCGTCCTCTGGCTGAGGCATTTCCAACATATGTATCATCTGTTCGTAACTGTGTCACCTTAAATCCAAGCTCTCTTAAGCGAGCTGTTACTTTGGTTGCCACTGTTAAGGTAATATCTTTTTCATTATACCCATGATAATGAGCTCCTTTATCATGTCCACCATGTCCTGCATCCACTACAATATAAGGCATTCTATCACTCCTCTATTTTAATAAGTGCCCACTATTTATATATGCGAAAAGCACAATAGAGGAATGGGCGTTTTGCCAATGTCTCTTTTTTGCTCTGCTTTTTTTAGTCATTATTTAAGACTAAATTCAAAGAATTATCGCTAAAAAAAGTATTCGCATTATAGACATATAACAATTCATTAATCTTTTCCTTTTCAATGAGTGCCTCTAAATCATCAAAATAATAACGCGGATCCACCACTAAAATCTCATCATAATACGGAATCAAAAAAGGAATCAAGGCATTGGCATAAGAATCTTTAAGGACTAGCAACCGATTCTCACTTGAAGAGGTCGTTTGAATTTTAACTAGCGAATGATTGCCACCTAAAAAAACAGTGTATTTATCTCTTCCCTCTAACGCCTCTGTTTGATAAACCGTAGTGCTTTTTTGCTGTTCTTCTACATACGTTACGACATACAAAACATCCGTTTGTGGTAAATACACCTCAATCGTATCTAAACTTCTCGCTTCAAATCCACTTTTCGCACTCAACGTTCCATCAAATGACTCCGTGACCGTCAAAACATGATAGTCCAAATCCACTTCTAAATCCAAACTCTTTGCCAACTGTAAAAATGTATAGTAGGCACCAAGAGTTGACCAGTGGTGATCATTCTTATAGTAAATCGCTTCTTCTTTATGCGATTTCAATGCTTCAGTAGCATTTACAAATAAGATATCCTCTCTTAACTGACTCGCAAAATTTAAAATAGACGCCTGTTGATCGATAACCGGTGCCTCTCTTGGAAGTTTGTCACTTAACACATAGACCGCATTGGGAACCATTAAAAAAGACGTTTTTAACTCCTTAGAAAAATCATTAATCGCTATCAGATTTTGATTAAGAATCTCCTCTGAAGCGGGATGAAAAGCCTCTATTAAATAATCATCAGATCCAAAGTAGACACCATTATTCTCCTTTTGTCCAAGTAACAAATCGGTTTGAGACTTCATTTGGACCCAAGCATCTCGCCCAAAAAACTGATCGTTTACATATTTTTCATATTTACTGCTATAACGACCTTCTAGCACCCGATCCCATTTAAACGTTGGTTTTTGTGCTAAGCTCCGGTTCTCCATTTCTGAAAATGCTACATTATCACTTAATAAATTCAACGTAAAAAACACAAAAATAAAAATCACCCACACACACGCTAAACTACTCCAATACATCCCTTTCCTCATGAGCTCATCTCCTAAAATCTGAAATATAGAAATGGATTATACGTCGTTGTCACCAAATAAGCCGTACTTAAAAGAAGGAGCGTGACTTGCACCACTAGCAGTAATCCACCCCACTTGGTGCTTTTTAAGGTCATTTGAATCTGTTTTAAAAGTGGCGTCGAACAAATAACTCCTAGAATCAATAAGAGGCCATAACTCATCAAATAATACATCGACGTTTTATCATACAACGCGTGTCCTGAAAATCCAAACATCACCTTTAAATAAGAAAAGGCGTCCCCTAGATTTTCAATACTAAAAAACGTCCAACCTATGATCACAAGGATTAATGTATACGCATGTCTTAACCATGAAGGCCATTTTTCAAGCCATTGCTTTAAGATGATTTTTTCAATAAAAAGCAAGACGCCATAATAAACGCCCCATATCACAAAATTCCAACTCGCTCCATGCCAAAGTCCAGTTAATAACCATACAATCAGTAAATTCCTGATTTGTTTTTTTATTCCTAATCGATTTCCTCCAAGTGGAATATAAACATATTCTCGAAACCACCCTCCCAGTGACATGTGCCAACGTCGCCAAAACTCCGTGACACTTTTTGAAATATACGGATCATTAAAATTTTCTAAAAAATCGAAGCCAAACATTTTTCCAAGACCGATCGCCATATCTGAATATCCACTAAAATCAAAGTAAATTTGTAATGTAAAAGCAATCATACCAAGCCATGCCGTTAGGACTGACAAACTACCAAATTCCATCTCTTGAATCGTTGTAAATAAATACCCAATAGTATTCGCAAGCAACACCTTTTTAGCAAGACCTGCGATAAAGCGCTCCGCACCTAATCCAATCTTTTCAAAACTCTCCTGACGTTCGCTTAATTGAATTTGGATGTCAGTGTATTTGACAATCGGTCCCGCTACAAGTTGTGGAAACATCGTGACATACAAGGCGAATGAAATAATATTTTGTTGCGCTTTAGTTTTTCCAGTATATGCATCAATAACATACGATAAAATTTGAAACGTGTAAAATGAAATTCCAATCGGAAGCGGGATATGTTGACCCTCTAAGCTTAAATGAAAGAGGTAATTAACATTTTCAATGAAAAAATCATAGTATTTAAAAAATCCAAGTAACCCTAAATTAAAAAGAAGTGCCACCATAAATAAGATTTTTTTTTGATTCGGATTTTTTTCCATCAAAAGAACCAACACGTAATTAACAACAATGGATAAAAGCATTAAGACGATATATTTTGGCTCTCCCCACGCATAAAATACTAAACTTGCGATTAATAAAACGAGATTTCGTCCCCGTCTTGGCATCAAAAAATAAGCCAGAAACACGATAGGAAAAAAGACAAACATGAAAAACAAGCTACTAAAAACCATTGATTCTCACCCTACTTCCTAAATGCATTCAAAAAGGCATCACAGTATGTGTCGACTTCGTTTGATACCGCAAAAAACAAATAACTCCCTCGAACTTTTAGCTCATAGTTATCTAGTAAGCTACAATTTTCTGGCTTATAGCCGCTAAAACGATTGATTTGACTTTCAACGCGAGCCTCAACCATTGACTCGATGTCCTCAAGTTGCGAACGATCTTTAACCTCGACAACCAATATCTCTTCAACTTCCATCGATGAAATCGACACGTAATAAACATAACCCAAAATCTCATTTGGATTAACTCCAATGAACCGTCTTAACTCCTTACTCCCCACCTCTTTAACCCGCGTTTCATCGACGAGTAGCGCCTCTTTAATCTGCTCTAGTGAGACATTGGTTGCTTTCTCGCATCCTGTTAACATACTGATTAAAATAAAGCTTCCTAAAACCAAGATGCTTAACTTTTTCATCACTTTGGCTCTGCCTCCTTATACGCTTTAATCACTTGCATCCAAATCGGATAAAACGTCGATTTTACATGAATTCCATCCGGTTCATACATGTCTTCCCTCACATAAGAAGCCACATCTAAAAAACGATAATCTGACACCTCACATAATGTCTTTAATGCCTCATTAAAAACTGTGACACGTTCTAAACTTAACTCAGGTATATTTTTGGCGATATCTTCTCGAATCGGAAAAATAGACACAATATAAACCTTTAAATGAGGTAATGCCTGTTTCATTTCTTGAATTAAGGCCTCATATCGTTCAATGTATTGATCCGCCGTTTTATAGACGAGTAAATCATTCGCACCGAAAAGTAAAAAGACTTCATCAGGACTTAAACGAATGACTTTTTGAACTTCTTCCTCTGCTGTTGCAAGTCGAAGTCCAACTTTCGCTACAACAGAAGAAGGATCTAAATAATCATACGCGGTAAAGGCCTCAACAATCGAGTCTCCCATAAAAACAGAAGACGCAAAGTATTGTTTAAAATCACATTCTTCTTGATTTATTTCTAATCTATCGGGCTCTTTAGCTTGTTTATTTGCAATCATGTCTAGTACTTCACTCACACTCACTTCCTCTAATTTTTTCAAAACTTGGACACTTTCTTCTTGATACGGAGCTATCCCACTTTCTTGTGAATTTGTTCCTTTAGTACGTAAAAAACAAACAACCATTATCATTGTAACGATACAAAAAATAAGATAACGACCTTGCCAAACCCATCGTTTAAAGCGATTGATTCCCACCCTGATCCCCCCTTACTTTATATTAAACTATACGCTTCTCGCCCCTCATTTTATTACGCTAATTGAAGATATTTCCTGACATTCCCCTCTAATAAAAGATAGCGACAAAAGCCTTTTCTTTGTTGAATCTTCTGTTATCCCTATCAAAAAAAGACCTCCTAAGAGGTCATATTAATAATCGATTAAACACCTGATCTTTTGCAATCCCATGACTAATAGCATACAAATACGCGTCTTTTTGTGTTTCATGTGATTTAAAATAGGCATAGTCTCCTTTAGTTTCAATCGTAATAAATAATTTAGCATCAGTCGCGACCTCATCAAGTGTCTGCCAATCTGCCACTAAAGGCCGGTGAAATCCTTTTAGCAATCGAATGACCGCAATTTTAGCTTCATCAAGTTCTCCATATCTAACTTTTAATTGAGCTTCTTCGCCGTAATCATCATGCAATTCACGGCAAACTTCAATAATATCGAAAATAAGTAACTCAGCTAAGCACAGAACAAGTTCATCTTTTAAGTCTTCCGTTTCAATGAGTTCGTTTAACTCGCGTTCATACATTTGTAAATGAAAGAGTAAACTTAAAAAATCATCATATTCATCCTTTGTAAAGGCAACACTTAAGATATTTGTATTTCGTAAATTGATATAAGAGTCTAATGCGTCTTTCGTTTGACTTAAAAACTCTAAAATTCCTTCTTCATTCACAATCATGTTCTCACTCCCCCTGGTACAAAAAAAGAGTAGTTACACGCTACTCTTTTTCAGGATACAAACCCTCATTTGTATCAATTTATTCATTTATCTCACTGTTTATACTACATCCTATGACAAAAAAACTATTTCGTGATATCTCTTTAACCGTCGTCTCATATATTCGTTAAACAGAAAAGCTCATCATTCATTTCTCATCCCAATTTAATTTAAGCCCTAACCCTTGCTGCAATCATCCCATCATCCGTCGGTTGATTCGTATTTATCTCCCCTTTCATCCAAAAACACCTCTTTAATTCGTTCAATACGTCGCGCTAAAACCGTAGGAATAGGTACTCCGAGTTCATGAAGATTTTCTAAAATCGAGGTCCCCTCTTGCAACACTACACCACCTCCTAAAATCTCCATTAATCCGACGTTCTCCACTCCCATTTCACAAAAAAATAACATCTCCTCACTTGGTAATAAATTGAGTAAATTAAAGCCAAGCATCTCATCGAGTAATTTAAACACAAGCATCGAAAATAAAATCATGGCCTTACGAATCAATCCATCTAATCCCACTGAACTATTTAACTGACACTTCAAATAGGCCTTCACATAGCCAGTAAAAAAATCAACAATGACTAATAAGACGACAATCATTAATATTCTCATCATTTTTTATCCCCCTTTCTCTAATGAATATCTTCCTCTCTCTCATTTAGTGTGCAAAAAGCAAAAAAGAAATCAGCAGTACGCACTGATTTCTTTTTTAATGTTGATGTAAAACATGGACTAATCCTTGTTCATATAACATTTTAATATGATTATCATCTAAAGAATAGTAAACGACTTTTCCCTCTTTACGAAACGAGACTAAATGAGCCTGTCTTAAAACACGTAACTGATGTGAAATCGCTGAGTGTGTCATATCTAGTAAGGAGGCTAAATCACACACACACATTTCCGAGTTAACAAGGGCTGAGATGATTCGAATACGAGTCAAGTCTCCCATCGCTTTATATAAATCTGATAATTTCAGTAATTCTTCATCACTTGGCATGACATCTTTTACTTTTTTAATGACATCATTATGAATTGAATCAACACAACATGCTTCCACGAACTCACCTCTATATACTGACTGATTAATCCTGTCACGATCTGATTTCAGTCATCATTATTCAAATACTTTAGTACGAATAGAAACTATAGTCTTGTTAAAGTTTTCAAAAACTCTAGAAAACTTATCGGGACTTATAGTTTCGACTGATGAGTTGATTATAGTCCTTCAGAATAGAAAGTTCAATACTTTCTTGTAAAAACATCAATTCCTAACAAATATGATTAAATTTTACCGTTTTTCTCGATCTAAAAATAAAGATTTCACAAGTGCTAACTGTTCCCTTAATTCCCACTTATATCGTTTTCTTGAATCAGTTTTCGCTCCAATAAGCTGACAGTTAAGATGTAATCGGTGAGCAAGTAATCTCGTTCTAATGCTGTGAAATTCACTGGTTACAATCGCAACGCGTTCTTCTTTAATTAAAGGTTTACAAAACAATAAATTTTCAAATGTATTTCTGGCTAAATCTTCAACGATAATACGATCTTCTGAAATCCCAAATTCTTCTATCAATACGTTTTTCATGATATGGGCCTCTGGAAGTTTCAAATCTGTTCCATTTCCTCCCGTCACAATGACACGTAGCTGAGGATTTTCATGAAGAAGCAAAGCCCCTTTTTCAAGTCGAGAACGAAGAGTCGTACTTACTTCATTACTATGAAGTAATGAACCTAAAATAATAAGCTGATTGATGTCTGCTTCTAATTCTTCGTGCAATGAACTGTTCATTTCAAGATGTAAGACAATCGTATAGGTTACCCAAGCAATTAAAATATTACTCATCTGTACTCCTCCTTTCACTCTTTTACTGTATGGTATGAGTGAAAGTCAAAATTGTGTTTATTTGATGACTAAAATAATGAGTTAAAATAGGTCAATTGCCCAATCTCTTTGCATACGTTATAGTAGATAAAGCGATTTCTTACATCATGACGTGAAGAAAAGGAAGGAAGTGAGTCGTATGGAAAATGAACGTATTGAAGTAGCAAATTATATGATTAAATCGACTGATTCAATTCAAACGATTGCCAATCTGTTTCAAACTACTCCAAAAGTATTGATCCAACTGAATGGAAATCAACCCCTCATTATTAAAGCTAACCGTCAAATTAAAGTTCCCCTACTTCCACATCTCAATCAACACGTCGTTAAATCAGATGAAACGATTCAAGATCTACTCATTCGGTTTAAATTAACACCTGAAGAATTATTGATGTTAAATGAAGATTTACAATTAGCACCTGGTCAAGTAATTAAATTGAAGCCTTAAAAAAAGGTCACGAAGCATTTGGCTTTGTGACCTTTTTTTTAAAACTGTTTGGCTTTTTGAACCATTTGATTTTGTAGTAAACAAATTTGTTGTTTGAGTTGATCCTCGTTAAAACTGTTACGTCCCCAAAGGGTAATTGAATCCACGTCAGTAATTCCAACGAGACTCAGCACAGCTTCAACTTGCGAAACATGATGATTTAAAAAAGAACGATTGCCGCTATAAGGTTGTCCGGATGTTGAAATATACATCACTTTCATATCCGAACAAAGACCAGCTACTTTTCCGTCTTGATAACCAAATGTCACATGACGATACACGATATTATCTAAATAAATTTTTAGCATCGCTGGAAAACTATGATTCCAAACGGGGGCCGCAATCACACACTTATCAAAAGATTTAAATTGCTCTGCTAAATGCCGAATTTCTGTTTCTTTTCCTTGATTATACAATGCTAATCGCTCACAATCCATAATCGGCATAATCGTTTGATACAAATCTAACACTTCGACCGTGTCATTTGGATGTGATAATTGATATTGTTTAATAAAAAAATCAGATAATGTAAAGGTTAACGACTGATCATTAGCTTTCGGATTAGCCTTTATATATAAAAGACGCGCCATAAATTCACCTCGTAATATGATTTTAATGCTCTTTAATCCCTATCATAATATGATGAAATACGATGAATTTATAACGCGTTTTATCTAATTATTTAATTTTAATTACATTTTGTGAAATTCACGAACCAATGCCTCAGCACATTTAATTCCATCGATACCCGCTGAGACGATTCCACCTGCAAATCCAGCTCCTTCACCTGATGGATAAATCCCTTTAACCGTTAATGATTGTAAACTTTCGCTATCACGATCAATACGTACTGGAGAAGATGAACGAGACTCGACTCCCGTCATCACAGCGTCATGCATCCCAAATCCTTTTAGTTTACGATCAAATGCAATTAAGCCTTCACGCATGGCATCTGTAATATAATCTGGTAATAATTTATTCAAATTCGTTAATTTAACACCTAATGCATAAGAAGGGGTCACACTTCCAAGTTTTTTAGACGCTTGTCCTTTTAAGAAGTCCCCAACAAGTTGAGCTGGGGCTGTGTAATTACTTCCACCCATACCAAAAGCTTTTTCTTCTAAACGACGTTGGAACTCCACCCCTGCTAATGGATGATCTGATCCAAAGTCTTCTGGAAATACTTGCACTAATAAGGCACTATTCGCATTTTCTTGATCACGCGCATGTTCACTCATTCCATTCGTTACGAGACGCCCTTTTTCAGAACTTGATGGAACGACTAAACCACCTGGGCACATACAGAACGTATAAACGCCTCGACCATTTGATGCCGTATGTGTTAAACGATATTCTGCTGCTCCTAATTTCTCATGACCTGCAAATTCTTTATACTGAGCTTGATCAATTAGCGTTTGAGGATGTTCAACACGAACTCCTACTGCAAATGGTTTAGCTGTAAATTGAACCCCACGATCATACATGTGATAGAACGTATCACGTGCACTATGTCCAATTGCCACAATCACATGATTAGATTCAATGACGTCTCCACCTTTTACTTTAACTCCTGTGATTTGATTATTTTCAACGATAAAATCTGTCACTTGTGTATTGAAGCGAACTTCTCCACCAAGCGAAATAATTTTTTCACGAATATTTTTAACGACACCACGTAATAAATCCGTCCCAACATGAGGATGTGCCATATATAAAATATCTTCTGGTGCTCCCGCTTCAACTAACGCTTCTAACACCTTACGTCCACGTAAATCTTTAACACGAGTCGTTAACTTCCCATCTGAGAACGTTCCGGCTCCACCTTCACCAAATTGAACATTTGAATTTGGATCTAACTTTCCTTCGCTCCAAAATTCCTCAATCGATTTCACACGGTCATCCACACTTCCACCACGCTCAAGAACGATTGGTTTATACCCCATTTCCGCTAAAATTAATGCTGAAAACATCCCAGCAGGTCCAAAGCCAACGACTACTGGACGGTGAGACATCGGTTTTTCTCCCATAGAGGGATACGCATAATTTAATTCAGGTGTTTTAACGATATTTGGTCGATTTAACTTCAAAATTTGGTCTTCATTTTTAAGGGCAATATCGACGGTATAAACGAACTCCATTTTTCCGCGACGACGCGCATCAATTGACTGTTTATAAATTCTATATTCCAGTAAATCTTCTTCACGAAGCTTTAATTGTGCTAACACTAATTCTTTTACTTTTTCAATCGGATCCTCAATTGAAATTTTAATCTGCGATACTCGGATCATATCATCACTCACTTTCTTAACTAACCTATTATAGCACAAATCGACTTAAAAATTTCATTTAACGTTTCCGCACTGATAAAACTCCCTTAAAATAAGACGTTTTAAAGAGTAGGTAACATGATCATTCAAATAAAACACAGAGCCTATTCCGTCCCCTAGTTAATCTAGTAAACGGTAAAGTAAGAGAGTATTGCCACTAAAGATGAATGCTTCAGAGATTCTCATGCCTTTTGAAATTATTTTTCTTAAGCCATAAAAAAACTTTTTCTATTAAGGCTTTCGTCATAAACAGACATGTGATACACTATTAGTAAGCGGTTACTTTAAGGGGGAGGGTAGCATGTCTATTATCAAAAAATATTTACTCGTCATCATCATAACAGGAATTTTTATCACATTGAGTGGAGCACTGTTATTAGGTCCTTTTGCCTTTTCAACCATCACCACTTCAACGGTTTGTGATGCCGTCTTAGATCATATCGCTGAGCGAATTACATCCACTGAAACAGGTGTAACCTATGAATTAAGTGACTTAAAGACAGAGACTCGTTTCTCTTATCCCAAACAAAAACCGTTTATTCCAGTGAATTATACAATAGGTGGAGCTATTGTTGAACCTCAAACGAGTCTTTATCTCGTTCACGAAGGAAATTTAACACGTGGTAGCAAGCTAACTCTAGAATTTGAAGTTATCCCAACCTCTAGTGGCGTTTATCATTACTATCTAATCAATGAAACCGGCGTTATCGATGAGTTTGAAATAACCGATTCGACCTCTTATTACAACCATCTAAAAATCAAAAAAACAGGAAACTATGCCATTATCTTATCCGTTGAAGACGCACTCGGAGATTATAAGCTCAATTATCATATTACAAGATCTATTCTTCCGCTCTAATCAATACGCTATCTTAATAGAACTAACAAAAAGGATGTCAGCAAGACATCCTTTTTGTTATCGCCATTATTTTAAATGGTAACTGATCAACCTCAATTATATTAATTTGATTAAAATCGTGATGATTCCAAGAATACCAAGGCACATTCCTACTACTTTATTTAACGTTTTAATCTCACACTTGTTCGCAAATTTAGCACTCACATAAGCCGCTACTACACAACAGATAATCACGACTAACATCGGAATAACCTGTATGCTTGCCCCCATAGAAAAATGACTAATCGTTCCAATTAAAGCCACTAGTGTCATAATCATCGTACTTGTTCCGACCGCTACTTTTAAATTATAACCCAGATGTAAAGTGAACACTGTCAGCATTAAAATTCCTCCACCACTTCCAGTAAAACCACAAATCCAACCGATTCCACATCCAAAAATCATGGCCTGTATCATTTTTTTCTTACTAATCTGTTCTAGTCCAGCTTCTGCATCATGCCCTTCCTCAATGGGTTTGACTAAAAACTTGATCCCGAGAAAAATAGTTGTTAACATTGAAATATAGCCAAGTCCATCTGGTTGCGACTGAGAAAAAAGAAATCCACTGTAACTCCCAACAATCGTTCCGACAAAAGCAGTCATTGCTACTAGCATCCCATGCTTTAAATCAATATTTTTGTTTTTATAGTAAGTATATGCCGTCAATAAACTAGCCAAAACATCTGCTGCAAGCGCAACTGTTACAGCATCATAACTCTTCCATCCACAGATACTGACTAGTAAAGGTGTAATGATGACTGCCGCCGAAAGACCTGCAAGTCCTGTTACAACACCTGCCCCTATTCCTGCGAAAATATAAACAAGATATAACATCATCGATTCCTCCTTTAAGATACTCAAAATTATCCTCTCAAATTTCAATTATATTAATGAAAAAACAAAAACAGTCAATTCTTAACATGTTTTACCTTTCTTTAATAAATCAATATTTCTACTTTGAATTCATTTATTAAAGAAAAACCCATTTGACATAAAAACAATCCTTATTTTAGTCTAAATTCTAATGTTTTTAGGTTTAAAGATTATCCCATTTTATCTCAATCTCATTCATCATCTCCCTCTCTTCTCATCAGATTTCACGTCATAAAAAAGGGACTTTTCAGTCCCTTCTTAATAAATTGTGTACACATTTTTATGAGTGTTTGATTGAAGATAGCCCTTTTTGACATACTCGTGGAATAGATAAAGAGACATTGAGTATAGTGGCAAAATGTAAAGTCCTACTAACCCTAACGTTAAGGCAGCTAAAATTCCCCAACCAATAAAACTAACTTGTAAAATAAATAACTCCCATTTATGTCCATCCATCATTTCACGGCTTTCAGTAATGATATCATCCACTGACATCCCTGGATTTTCATTCGCAATATAATAAACTTGTGAATACGAATAGCCCTTAATGATGCCTGGAATGACAAATAATAATGACCATAAAAAGAGGTAAATATCCTTTACAAACGTTAAGGCCATCACCGACCCTAACTCATCAGTCGGGAAAAAGTCACGAATCGTAAAATCTTCACCACGACGAATTTTTCTTAGGACATCAACAGACCCATACCCAACCAATCCAGTCACTGCCATATTCAGTAACACATTTAAAAGCGGGATAAAGGAAATCAGATTAGACACAATCGCCATCACAATCCAAATTCCAGCATAAATTAGTGCAAATTTAGCCCATGAATTATTTTGAAATTGAGCACGTGCATGTCGTTTAATTTCACCACGCCACTCTATCTTTTGAAATAAGGCAATTAAAACTAAAATAAACGGAACACCGCCAGTTATAAAAAAGGGAATTGTCCAAAACATTCTCTCACATCACTTTCATCAATTATAATCCTATTCTACTGACTTCTAATCAATTATGCAATATTTTTCCATGAAGTTCGGATGAAGTTTTAGACAAAAATTTTTTTAGCTGTTTTAGCAATTGTAGCTGTACTAATCAAATCAAAACCTCCTCCCACAATTCCACCTGTAATCGGAACTAATTTAATTAAATTAATTGCACCTGTTTTCCCCATTTTGGTCAATAATCGAAATCCGACTTTTTGATTAATTTTAGTTAACACTTTACCTGGGATTTTTTTTACTAAAGATGTCCCCATTTTGACACCAATTTGAATGCCACTTTGTTTTAAAATTTCTCCTGCAGAATTCCCAGTTAACGCCACATAAATAAATGTTTTAACTTGGTCATCTAACACATCATATCCTCTCATATGGGCAATAGCAGCAATCATTCGAATTTGAACATATAAAACCGATGCTACATTGGCAGGGATAGCAACCGGCAAAGTTAACACTCCTCCCAATCCAGTTATAAATCCACTTGTCATACATTTCGCTTCTTGAAAAGCGATAAATTTATCAATGGCTTTCTCAACATCTTGATATTTTTCTAAATATTTATCTCCAAGTTCTTGAGCAGTTTCAAAACCTGGTAGCCCTTGAATAGCTTTTTCATAACAAGTATCTAAAACCTGTAACATTTTATCTTCTGTTATTTTATTGTTCATATCTGTTCACCTATTTTAATAAAATTTCGTTACTATAGTATAATCACATTTCGTTGGCGTGAAACGGTATCTACCCCGTTCATCTTTTTCAAACAAAAAAAAGAAACCTAAAGTTTCAAGCGTAATATATGTCAGGAGGTGAAGATCAATGCCAATTCAATCCAAACTTTTAGCTATCTTAGAACGTGCTCACGAATTAAAAGCGAGTGACATTCACTTTGTCATGAAGAATGAAAAGATGTGCATCGAATTTCGAGTCGGAGCGTTTATGGTCCCATACGAAGAACTTTTAATCACTCAATATGAAAGTCTATTAGCCTATATTAAATTCCAAGCCTCACTCTCACTCATGCACCCCAAACAACCTCAATCAGGTCTCTTGAGGCTTCAAAATCAAGAACTTACCTATTATTGTCGGGTCTCCATTCTTCCCACTCAACACTATCAAAGCCTTGTGTTGCGGCTGATTAATCACACACACCAAAAGCAACTTCATGAGATTCCGTATTTTTATCGAAATGTAGCCGCGCTTCAGCAGATGGCGACGAAACAAGCAGGACTTTTGCTAATTAGTGGTCCGACTGGTTCTGGCAAAACAACAACGACTTATGCGCTAATTGATTATTTGAAGCAAGAGCTTGGAAAAAGTATTGTAACCATTGAGGATCCAGTCGAATATCAGCAGCCAGACATCATTCAGATGCAAGTGAATGAAACAATGGGCATGACGTATGATGTTGGGATTAAAGAGATTTTACGTCATGATCCCGATGTTATTATCATTGGTGAAATTCGAGACAGTCAAACAGCGAGACAGGCTCTACGTGCCGCTTTTACGGGTCATTTGGTGATTTCCACGGTGCATGCTAAAAATGTGCTCGGAACGATTAACCGTCTACTTGATTTAGGCATTACTCTTCAAGAACTAGAACAAGGAGTCATTGGTGTAGCGAATCAGCGTCTCATTAAATTTGATGATGAACAAAAGGCTCTTTTTGAACTTTGTTTTGATGATCATCTTGACGTCTTATTCCATCATTTAAATGAAGGAAGTCCAGTTCAACCATCGTATCTCACACTAGATGAGGAGTTTTCACAATGCCAACAACAAAGAGCCTAAAATCATATTGGAGCTTAAGCATGCAACAAAAATTTTTATCCCGGTTTAGTCAACTGTTAGAAAATGGCTTCTCGATTGCCGATGCCCTTGCTATCATGAAAACTCTATTTAAAAAACACGCCGTTGATCCTATGATTATTGCCTGCTTACAAGGTCAAAACTTTGCCGATACCTTAGAAGAGTGCCACTTCGAACATCGGATTATTTACATGATTCGTAGTAGTGAGCAAGCAGGAGCCTTACTACAAGGCTTACAAAAGGCCGCTGATTATAGCGACTTTCATCTTAAAAATCGGTCAGACCTCTCTAAAAAAATTCGCTATCCCCTCACCTTATTTGGCCTCATGAGTCTCATTTTAATCGCCGTGTTTATTCTCTTCATGCCAAAAATTCAAAGCTTTTACGATAGTTTCAATTTATCCGGCGATACTGACTTCTTGCAAACGATCTTTATCATCATTGGATGCTTGATCGGAGTCATCGCTTTACTAACCATCCTCATGACCCTCATTTTGAAATGGCAGTCTATCCCCTTTCAAGCCCACGTCAAACAATGGTTATTTAAACTCCCCTTATTACGTTCGCTCATGCAAAAAATCTTTAGCTACTATTTTAGCAGTCAATGGCTTATCTTCTTAACCTGTGGCTTATCCTTAAAAGAAAGTCTTGAGATGATGCTAAAATTTGAAACCATCCCCTTTATCAAACTCATCATCAAAGAATTCAATCAAACCCTTGAAGCTGGAACACCACTAGAACTTGCCTTCCATCAATCTCCGTATTTTACCCCCTACTTCAGGCTCACGATGGCTCATGCCCTAACCCTTGGAAGTATTCAAGCTGAACTTGCTTACTACTCTCACTCAGAATTCAAACAGTTATCTGCTTTGCTAAGTCAAAGCTTCAAAATTCTTCAATTCAGTCTGTTAATGCTCATTGGCATTATCATCATCTTGATCTACTTAAGTATCTTACAACCCGTCTTTCAAATGATTGACATCATCTAAAAACTCTAGGAGGAACAAACAATGAAAAAATTAAACCAAAAAGGATTTACCCTAATTGAAATGATGATTGTGTTAATAGTGGTAAGTATTCTAACCCTACTCATTATTCCAAATGCAGCTAAATACATTACAAAGGCCAATGAAGATGGATGTGTTGCTTACAAAGCATCTATTGTAGCCCAAAACACAGCAAATTCATTTATTGGAGAACCTACAGTAAGTGAAGATCCTAAAATAATTCAAAAACTTTGTACTAGTGATTCTCTTGTGGATACTAACGATGGTATTGAATAGTAGATAGCGATGCTTAAAAATCAAAAAGGTTTCACCTTAATTGAAGCACTCATCGCGCTTTCTATTACGAGTATCCTTATTTTAGCGACTTCAACCTCTTTCATGAAACTCTATGATTACATTAATCTGAATCAAACGTTAGCCACCATCCAAGCGGATCTCGCTTATATTCGTCAAGCGAACATGATGCCAAAATCATCACAGCTCATCCAACTAAAAATTTATCGACAACAAGGTTACTATGATGTTTCTTCCACCGATGAAAAAACGCTCTATTTTCGTCGCTATTTGCCTCCAGGTGTCAGCCTTAATGCTTCTGAATCCATTATCACCTTATCATTCAATATTTTTGGTCATATTGATAAAGGTCAAACCATTGTCGTCAATAGTCGTCATTTCAAAAAATCGATTGTCTTTTCAATCGGCGCAGGAGGTGTAGATATTAGATGAAACTTAAGCGTGAATCAGGATTTATTTTATATGAGTGCTTAATCAGTTTGATTATTTTGGGTGTCGTGTTGAGCACCTTGCTTCAAATGCTTCCGAATCTTTTAATGGCCCGTCATCAACTCACTCAAGAACAACTTATTTTCAATCAAATCTATCAACTTAAAGATGAACTTTTATATCAACAAAAAACATTTCCAGACACCCTATATTTTGACTCCCCGCTTCCTTATAAAATAACCTTTTCACCCCATCAAGTTTGTGCCCATTATCCCTTAGGAGCAACTTATGAAAAAACACTTTGTTTGTAAGCTTAATTCAAAAGGATTTCTATTGCTTGAACATTTAATTGCACTCATCATCACCTCACTATTACTTATTACCTTACTTAGCCTTATTCAAGTCACAAAATTATATGCCTCGAATACTGATGCTGTTTTATTAAATGAACTAGAAGCTCTCGCCACACAAATCCAAATTGAAGCTCGACTTTCCCTTTATTTTTCTTCTCCTAATCATCAAATCCTTAATCTTCACCAATCAAATGGAGACACTATTTCTTACTTTATCTCTGATGAGCGATTGATGCGTCAGGTCAATGGAAAAGGCGGCGAGATTGCCTTGTATCATTGTAAAACCTTAAATGTAAAGGATTATCAAGCTAATTATGCCACCATTCATTTAAAAACCTCTTCTCAAAGTATGACTGTATATTTAAACACCTTTAATCTTCCGCTTCCTACTATTGAATTACTTGAAGATGAGGAGCTTTTAGAAGAGCTAGATGATCTCTCATTCCCTCTAGAAGAAAATAATAATCATTCATTACTAGACAAAGAGTTCTCTGAAGACAGTCTCGATGTCCCCTTTCCAAATGAGGAGTTCTTTGAAGAAAGAGATGATGATCTAATCGTTGAAGATGAAATGATTAATGAGGAGTTGATGTCTGATGATTAATAATGAAAAGGGAAGCATTCTTTGTCTTACGCTTACCCTTGCCTTGATTATGGCCACCCTCTTGCTAACCTTATCGCAACAGCTTCAAAGCCAGACCTTACTGTTTGAAAAAAGAAGAGAGTATCTCACGTTGACCTTACTTGAAAAGGAATGTCTGAAATTCGTGCTTGATGAAATCACAGATCCTTTGCAAACAATTCCTAAATATGAATCTTCTAAAACGATTACCCTAAGTAATGGGGCAAGTGCGATGCTAAAATATTCAAATTATACCCAAAGCCTTGATGTCACTTATCAGGTCTACTATAATGAGTATTTAGGTAAAGCAAAAGTATCTTACGATAAAAAAAGTAAAACCTATACACTAGTACACGGGTGATTATTCATGAAATCAATCATTTTAATTGGGATGATGGGCAGTGGCAAGACAACAATTGGTCAAGCATTAGCGGCTGACTTATCTAAATCCTGGGTCGATACCGATCAATACATTGAAGAAAAAGAACAACAAAGCATTCCTTACTTATTTGAACATCACGGTGAATCTTACTTTAGAGATTGTGAAACTCATGCCCTTTCAGAGCTTCTATCACATGTTGATATCATTTCAACGGGTGGTGGAATCATTGTAAATGAGGCTAATCGTCACCTGATTCAAAATGAGGCAACCGTCATCTATTTAAAAGCAGAAATTAAAACCTTAATTCATCGCATTAATCCAACAAATCGTCCATTGCTTCAAGATGAAGACATTCAAACAAAACTTGAAACCCTATATAAAAAACGACATCAATGGTATGAGTCTTGCGCTCATTTAACGATTGAAATTGATGA
Organism: uncultured Turicibacter sp.; assembly: GCF_938044715.1. NCBI lineage: Bacteria > Bacillati > Bacillota > Erysipelotrichia > Erysipelotrichales > Turicibacteraceae > Turicibacter > uncultured Turicibacter sp. The sequence goes on along the minus strand of NZ_CALIOS010000133.1, from coordinate 8,649 downwards.
ACTAGGAATTTTAGAAACTGTTGATTATATTAAATCTGCGTTAAAACTTTATTAACCTCCAAAAAAGCAATGTCCAGACGGTTCATTGCTTTTTATTTAGGCACAAAACCTCCCACTTAGAATAAATTAATACTATAACCAAGCTTAAATCAGGGAGTGAAAATATGAGTACTTTAAACGTCCCACATCATTACAAAACCATACAAGCCGCTATTAACGCTGCTCATAGTGGCGATACCATTATGATTAAACCTGGTATCTATCATGAATCACTTCAAATCATAAAAAAAGAACATCTCTATCTGCTGGCCCACCCTGGAAGCGTCATCCTTGACGGAGAAAATCAAGCTAATATTGGCATTGAAATCGACTCACATCACATCCAAATCCAAGGAGTGCAAATCATTAACTTTATAGCAGGTATTGTCTCAATTGGAAATTATAATACCTTTTACCAAATCACGTGTGCCAATCATCAACAAAGTGGTATTTCGTTTATAGGACACCATAACCAACTTCTGCACTGTCACCTCATGGATAATAAAAGTAGCGCCATTTCATTTTCGGGAAACCATAATATTTTCAAGGCGAATCGAGTTCAAAACTGTTCTCGTGGAGTGGTCGCCTTAGGTCCTTCTTGCCATAATTATTTCATCAAAAATCTTTTAACTCATATCGAAACGTATGCTCTTGGGATTGTCTCAAATGGATCAAAACATCATATTTTTTACAAAAATACAATTGATGATTCGAAATATGGAATTTTAGTTCAAAACGGAAGTTCGCAGCTCGTTAAAAACAATATTAGCCACTGTCATGCTTGCGGGATTTTAATCGGTCACAATCAAGCCACCATCTGTCAAAATACCTTAAAAGCGAATGAAACCGGACTTGATTTATATACTGACTACAGTGAGATTACAGGAAATACCATTCAAAGCGGCCATCAAACAGGTATAAATCTTAATGGTAGTCACAATAAAATCTCTCAAAACGTTGTGGTTCATTACAATAGTATTGGAATCTTAATGAATGGCTATCATAACTTACAAAGCCATAATATTTTACAAGGAAATCAAATCAATCTCATTGAAAATGATTTAAAAGAACCCTTGATCGACGTTCCAAAAGATTTAGAAGACTAAAAAAAGTCGCTATATGAGCGACTTTTTATTTTAAAAATGGATTATGATTTGTTTCTTCTTCAATCGTTGTACAATCACCATGCCCTGGATAAACAAGGGTATTTTTGGGTAATGTTAGCAGCTTTTTCTTAATACCAGTTACTAACTGATCATGATTTCCATAAATAAAGTCGGTGCGACCAATGGATCCTTTGAATAAGGTATCCCCTGTAAAGAGCATGTCACCTTCTTTAAAATAAAAACACAAACTTCCTGTTGTATGTCCTGGCACATGGAAAGCTTGAATGTTTGTATCGATGCAATCAAATTCGGCTCCATCTGCTAAAAATTGATAATCAAAATTAGGATTTAACACAAGACGTTCATAAATCATAGGTGATAAATTAACATCTGGATTTTCAAAATATTCTTTTTCTTTTTTATGCGCATAAATGGGAACTTGGTAATGAGTTGCTAATTCATTGACTGCTCCAATATGATCAAAATGACCATGTGTCAGTAAAATAGCTTCAAGTTCTAATCCTTTCGTTTTTAGGTGTCTAATAATCGTTTGCGCATTCGCAGCCGGATCAATGACGACGGCTTTATTGCCATTTGAGACAAGGTAACAGGCTGTTTGAACAGGCCCTAAAATAAGTGGGAAAACTTTCATTTTTAACACCTCATTGACGACGGAAGCACCCTAATAAATAGGGTGCTTAATCCGAAGTGATTATAATGTTTTTGCTAAATAAGCTGATCCGACGATTCCAGCGTCATTTCCAAGTTCAGCTAATACAAATTCTGTTTCACGAACCGCACTGAATGCGAAGGCTTGGTAATGTTTTTTAATCGTTTCAATTAAGATATCTCCTGCTTTTGAAACTCCACCACCAATAATGATTTTTTCAGGATCCGTTGTTGCTGCTAAGTTAGCCGCTGTTAATCCAATGTAGCGTCCTAATTGATCTACCATTTTGATTCCAACTACATCTCCTGCTTTAGCTGCATCGAAAACGTCTTTTGCCTCGATTTTTTCTAAATCGCGTAACGTTGATGCCTCTTCAGTTGCTGCTAAATATTTTTCTGTTTCACGAACAATTCCAGTTGCTGAAGCAACCGTTTCTAAACATCCTTTTTTTCCACAGTTACATTGATTTCCATCTTCTAAAACAACTGCGATATGTCCAATTTCTCCACCAGCACCGTGAACACCTGCAATCACTTTACCGTCGATGATGACACCACCACCCACTCCTGTTCCTAATGTGAACATGATAGCATCTTTAGCACCTGCTGCTGCTCCTAACCATAATTCTCCTAAAGCCGCAACGTTTGCATCATTTCCAACAGCCACCGGTAAGTTAACTAACGATTCTAACTCTTCTTTAACATTTTTTGTCGACCAACCTAAGTTAACAGCGACTACTACAATTCCTTCATTATTAACAGGACCAGGTACTCCCACCCCTACTCCTTCAACTTCATCTTTGTTAATTCCTTTTTCAGCGCATTTAGCGTCAATTGTTTTAGCAATATCTGAAAGAATATTTTCACCATTATTATCTTTGTTCGTTACAATTTCCCATGCTTCTAATAATTCACCTTTAGAAGAGAATAATCCACACTTGACTGTTGTCCCCCCAACATCAATTCCGAATACGTATTTTTTCATCTCTTTTGTCCTCCTTCTAAGTTTGAATGATCTTACGTTCATTTATGAATATGATTCAATATCTGTCGAATCGAGATTTAATATTTTCGAATAATATTTTAACATAACTCTTCTCAAATATAAAGATGAAACCCTTCCATCCTCAAAAGCTAACCCGTTACATATCATTAAAAAAAACACACTACTTCATAAAAGTAGTGTGTTTAAGGTAACGTTAAATTAACGTACAGAGTCTAACGTTTCTTTTAAAACAGCCACTGATTTAGCTAATTTATCGCGTTCAGATCCTGTGATATTTAATTCAAATACTTCACGTACTCCGTTACGGTTAATGATAGCAGGAACCCCTACGAATACATCATTTTGTCCATATTGTCCATTTAAGTAAACAGATACTGATAATGAACTGTTTTCATCACTTAAAATAGCTTTAACAATACGAGTTAATGCCATACCGATTCCGTAGTAAGTTGCTTTTTTACGATCGATGATGTGGTAAGCTGCGTCACGTACATTAACGTAGATTTGTTCTAAATCTTCAAATTTATATTGTGGGTTATCATTGATGATATCTAATAATGGCATTACCCCAACTGTTGTATGAGACCATAATGGGAACTCAGTATCTCCGTGTTCTCCAACGATATATCCGTGAACGTTACGTGGGTCAACATTTAAGTATTTACCGATTTCATAACGTAAACGAGCTGTATCTAAAGTTGTTCCTGATCCGATTACACGGTGGCGTGGTAATCCTGATTCTTGCCAAGCTACATAAGTTAAAACGTCAACCGGGTTACTTGCAATGACTAAGATTCCGTTGAATCCTGATTTCATGATGTCACGAACAATTCCACGCATAATACGTGCATTTTTCTCAACTAAATCTAAACGTGTTTCACCTGGTTGTTGTGCAGCTCCCGCTGTGATTACAACGATATCAGCTGTACGGCAATCTTCATATGTTCCTGCCCAAATATCCATTTTATGTGGTGCGAAAGGTAACCCGTGGCTTAAGTCCATTGCTTCCCCTTCAGCTTTGTCTTTGTTTACATCGATTAAGACGAATTCTTCTAATCCACCTTGGTTTAACATTGAATAAGCAAAGCTCATTCCTACAAATCCTGTTCCTACTAAGACAACACGTCTTACTCCAGTTTTCATGGCTGTCACCTCTATTTATGTTATTTGAGTGCATCATTTATTTTTATGACTTGAAATCACCTTATTTGAAAATTCAAGATGTAACCGATGCCTCATTTAATTCCATTATATCCTATAATTCATTTATTCACAAACATTATGACCTCTTTTTTTCATTAAAACGTTTTCGTCTTATTTCGATACGTTTTTTGACATTTTGACATTTTTCATTTTCTTCTAAAACATATTTCGTTTAAAAGTGATTCATCGACTTCTTAAAGATTATAACCTTTTAAATTTGAAACCATTTTCTTTTACATGGAACGAAATTCAGCATACTGCTCATTTTATATCGATATCTTATTAAGCCTTCTGTTTTAGAATGAATCTCATACGAAGAAGTTTAACCTCTCTATTGAATCATTCTCTTTTTATTATGCTTCAATTTTCTCCATAACATTCTCGTTCATCTCAAATAAAGCCTTTTTCTAAAAATGAGCAAAAAAAAAAAAATCCTGTATAAACAGGATTTTGAAAAAGGAATAGCTCCTTATTTTTTCTCGCGATGAGCAGTTGCTTTTTTACAACGTGGGCAATATTTATTCATCTCAAGACGTTCTGGGTTATTACGTTTATTTTTTTTAGAAATGTAGTTTTCTTCACCGCAAACTGTACATTTTAATGTAAGATTTACTCGCACTAAAATCCCTCCAATCTAATAACAACTTCTACATTATAGCATGCACCACGAAAAAACACAAAGTATTTTTTAGTTTTTTCACACTATAAGGCGAATTATGTTTTTTTTACTCGTGTGTAAAAATTATAACAAATGCTTGTAGATGACTCAAGCATTATTTTTCTGTAATTTTTACTAAAATGCATCTTAATTCCAAAATAAAAAAAGAGCATCTATGCTCTCTTTTCATTTTTAACCATTTTTCATGATTTATTCATCTAAAACGGTATTTTCTAGTTCTGATATTCAATCTTCTGAAATATTTGGTGTGCTAGGCTGATCTTGCGTTGGTGTTTCCTCTACTTGATCAGTTTCAGCTCCTCCTTCTGTTTCTCCAACTGGAATTGAGTCTTGATTTTGCGGTGTCGGAGTTGTTTGAATCCGTTGCTTATTTAAGTCAAAATAAGCCTTTAATGCTTCATATCCAATGTTAAGTGACGCTGCATCCGATTGAGTCGGTAATTCTGCCTGTGGAATGACCACTGCAATCGCTACTTCCGGATTGTCAGCAGGTGCATAGGCAATTAAGGTACGATTGTAGACCTCAATAAAATCGCCATTTTCATCTTTTACATAACGCCCTGTTTCAGTATCGCGAAGATATTCCTGAGCTGTCCCGGTTTTTCCGGCTGGATTAAAGTCTGCTTTATAAAAGACCGAGTAACCTGTCCCGCCTGATTCTTGTAAGGCGCGTTTAAATCCTTCATGAACACGATCGTAATATTTTTGATCCATTTGAACGATATTTAATAGTTTCGGTTCAAACGACTTCACCAATTGCTTTCCATCTACTTCCTCATTTGAAGGTAAATACACATCTTTGACAATTTGAGGTGCATAACGACGGCCACTTGTCGCAATAGTTGAGACATATTGTGCTAATTGCATCGTCGTATAAATATCCGCCTGTCCAATTGAAAAGTCAAGCAATTTCCCTGATGTCTTATTCGTTTCAATTAACCCAATTGATTCATTTGGCAAATCAATTCCTGTACTGACTCCAAGACCAAATTGATTAAAGAACTCGCGATACTGATCAAAAGCACTAACGTCTAACACTAATGGTCCTCCTGGGACGTAAGTTCCACCTCCAAGACGAATTGTTTGTAACATGAAATAAACGTTACTTGAGAACTTTAAGGCGTCTGAATCATTAATATAGCCGAGTGTTTTCCATGACTTTTTAATCAATCCACCTTTAAATGATAATGGACCGTCTGTAATATATTGATTGATATCCGTTACTCCGTAATGATAACCTGCTAATAAACTTGCCCCTTTGACAACTGATCCCATTGTAAAGGCATTTTGAATAGTTCCAAGAGAATTATCATATATCTCATATTGTTTTGTTTCTTCGTTATATTCAATGACTTTTCCCGTCATCGATAAAACTTCACCTGTATTTGGATTTAACATGACCACATATGCTTCACGTAAATACTGTGTGGCAACCGGGCGATTCGTTTTAGCCGCTATCAACTCATCTTCAACAATTTTATTGAGCGCTGCTTGAAGCTCGGCATCAAGTGATAAAACTAGCTCATAACCACGTTGTCCCTCATAAATTTCTTGATAGTTTGAAACCTCATTCTCATTTTTGAGTACATATTGAGATTTGCTTCCACGTAATAAAGCTTCGTAATAAAGCTCTAATTGTGAGAGCCCAACGCGGTCATTTGATTGATAATCATGCGCTTTATAATAGCCTGACAAATTGGCTGGTAACCCTTGCTCATACGATGAAACACGTCCATAAATTGGACTTATTCCCGCGACACTTGGATAAGTGCGATCCCAATCGACATCTGTATTCACACCTGGTAGTGATTCTAGATGCTCACTTACAATGGCAATTTCATCTTGAGTGGCTCCTTTTTTAATGATATTAGACGTTAAATTCGTCCCCTTATTCATATTAATATAAATGGCTTGCGTCTCTTTATCATGATCACTTAACTTTTCAAGCATCTCATCTGTAATACGACTTAATTGTAGTTGATAAATTTCATTATCATCTAACTCTTTGATTTCTTTAGCAGTCACTAATTCATTCGCTTCCTCTTTGAAAACCTCAAGATATAAGTCTTTTAAATCACGAGAGGTTAGTTTTGAGAAATCAACCTCGATTAAATTCGCTAATTGACTCGCAATGTCTTTCATTTGTGACTTAGAAACAAAGTTGATACGTAATGGTATTAACGGCCTCATTATCCACTAAAACATCAAAGTTACGATCATAAATAACCCCACGTGGGACATTTTTTTGGAGCTCAACCGTCGTCGAGCGTTCAATATAATTCGTGTAATCCGGTGAATACGTAACTTGAATTGAATATAGTCGAAAACAAATCACTAAAAACAAAACAATACTGACAATCTTTAAAATATGTATTCGAAAAACTAATGACTTGATTAGCTTTAAAATCTTATCTACCATATGACGCACCTTTCTAAACTCCAAATCTAAACTTCCTCATTATTATATCACACTCACAAAAAGCCATTTGCATTTTTTATGTAAAAATAAAACTAATTTTGACTTTATCTGCGTATAATAAAAAACTGCCTCTAAGTGTGGCAGTTTCCTAATTTTCCTTACTTTTTCAATGCTTCTTCATAGCGTCTTTCCACTTCATCCCAGTTAATAACGTTCCATATGGCTTCCACAAATTCAGCTCGGCGATTTTGATATTTTAAATAATACGCATGTTCCCATACATCAATCAGTAAAAGAGGCGTTTTTCCGATACTCAAAGGTGAGTTTTGATTTAATGTATTCATCACCTCTAACTCTTTGTTTTCAGTTAAAACAAGCCATCCCCATCCTGATCCAAATTGACTGATAGCTGCCTGTGAAATTAATTTTTTCATCTTATCGCAACTACCAAACGTCTGTTTTACGTGTTTAGCTAATTTTCCAAATGGTTCACCCCCACCATTTGGTGAAAGAACGCTCCAATACATGTTATGATTTGCGTATCCGCCACCTTGATTAATCACGCCTTGACGAATATCAGCTGGAATTGCCTCAACATCACTTAGAATTTCTTCAATTGTTTTTCCATCAAAAAATTCTTCATGTCCTTTAACTAAGGCATTTAAATTATTCGTATACGTTTGATGATGTTTCGTGTAATGAATTTCCATCGTTTGTGCATCTAAATAAGGTTCTAGTGCATTATAAGAATAAGGCAATGGTGGTAACATAAAATCAGCCATCAAAAATCAACTCCCCTAAATTTAAGTATTATGGTTTGAAAGACTTCAGAATTATTATATAATGATTGATGGATAGCGTTAGTTTTTCGATAATTTATCCAAAAAAGAGATAAAATGTGGGGTGAGCCCGATGTCTTTAATAACACATCGTCAAAATACAAAAAAAGTTCAAGTAGGTAATCTCTTTATCGGTGGTGCAAATGAAGTCATTATTCAAAGTATGACCACCACTAAAACGCACGATATTGAAGCAACGGTTGAACAAATCAACCGATTAGCTGCCGCAGGATGTCAACTCGTCCGCGTCGCTTGTTTAGATGAAGAAGATGCAAAAGCAGTCAAAGCGATTAAAGAACGTATTAGCATTCCTTTAGTTGTTGATATTCATTTTGACTATCGCTTGGCGTTAATCGCAATTGAAGGTGGCGTTGATAAAATTCGCATCAATCCAGGTAATATTGGAAATGAAGACCGTGTGCGCCAAATTGTTGAAGCAGCTAAAGCGAAAAAAGTTGCGATTCGTATCGGTGTGAATGCCGGTTCATTAGAAAAAGAAATCTTAAAAAAATATGGGAAACCAACGGCGGAAGGAATGGTTGAAAGTGCCAAATTCCACGTTGAAATTTTAGAAAAACTAGGGTTTGAAGATATTATTATTTCACTTAAAGCCTCAGATACTGACTTAGCGATTGAAGCTTATGAGTTAGCCGCTAAAACATTCCCATATCCATTGCATTTAGGAATCA
>NZ_CALIOS010000132.1:0-12839 GCF_938044715.1 uncultured Turicibacter sp. | reverse complement strand
CTCGGTCTAACTCTGCTTGCAACTTAATATTTTTTTCCTTTAACTCTTGTAATTCTTGAGTTTGAGTGGCAATATCACTCTTTATCTTTCTTAGTACAGTTAATTGCTTTATTAAGCATATACTAAAAACTCCTATAATTAAAACAACAATAATTCCCTTAAGGTTTATGTTCTTTTTCATAAATATATAGTACCCTTCTTTTATATCATTCTATAAATATATTGTAAACACTCTACATATTTAATTCAAGATATTTTTTATACTAATTATTTTTCCCAGTAATATTATAAAATATAACTTTAAATGGATATATAATATTTTTAAAAATAACCCTAAGCATCTTGCCTACCCCATTAACTACCTCTAGTTCAAATCTTATACACTTATTACTAATAAACTTCATATACAAACCTAAAGATATCAACATAAATGCATAAACATATACTCCTAAAAATGCATAATTAGTATAAAGAAGAAATGCAAAAACAACCATAGCAGCTAATCCCCAAAATAATATATCTTCTACTACTATTATAATTTTGGGTACTTTGCTTCCTCTAATTATTCTATATAAATCAAACATCAAGCCGGTTAATATACCTGCTAATAATGCATATAATATAATGCTAAATTGCATATTAGTATCTAATGGCATAATAACCTCCTATTTGAAAAGCCTTCCTATTATGCTTTCCTTCTCTTTTTTTATTTCTTTTCCACTATAGACAATATAATATATTTCTCCATTTATCATTACATCGCCATTTTGAACGTCTAATTTATTCATTTTTAAATTTAAACCCTTTATTGTCAATGCACCTAATTTAGTATTCAGCAATATCTTTTCATCATCAAAACTAATAACCTCTTCTACCCCAGTTAATGTCATTTTCTTTCTATTTTCTAGTATAATGTTCCCTCTATTATCCTCAATTTTATTATCTATTTTTTTCTCCATTATATATTCCTCCATATATTTCTTGATTAAATATATGAAGAATATTTAAAAATTATTCTTGGTCTTCTACCCCTTCTAATATTTCATACATTTCTTTAGCATTTTCTTTTCTTACATGCTCTGCTATATTTACTATCTTTGCCTTTAACTTTCTATTTGCAAATGTAATTTCAATTATATCTCCTTCTTTAACATCAGTTGATGGCTTTGCTACTTTATCATTTATAGATACTCTTCCACCTTCACAAGCTTCCTTAGCAACAGTTCTTCTTTTTATTATTCTTGAAACCTTTAAATATTTATGCCCAATATTATATAAAAAAATGCAGTAAAATTCAATAATTTGACCCAAAAATATTTAAATTTAACATATGAATTTTTTAAATAAAAATGATTGATTTATCCTTAAAAATCGTTTAATATATGATTAATGAGCAATAAAACGTTAATAAATTAGCTATTCCCCCTCTCTTTTGTTTCGATGATTCTCATCTAAACATTTTATTTTTGCTCAAAAGTTTATAAATACTAAACATAATGTTGAATAAAATTACGAAAATCAAAATTTGAAAGGATGATTACTTTTGAAAAAAATTTCATTATTAACTTTAATTATGGCATTAGGGGTGATGACAGGATGCCAAAATCAAAATGAAATACCTGCCATTGAACCACTTGAAGAGGAGGCAGTTAAAACCGTTTCTGAGACAGTTAAATTAAAACCAGATTTTATTGAGGGAGAAGATTACGATGAATTGGGGGGAGCAGATTCTTATAACTTTTTAGGTGATAACGCTACTTCACGATTTTATGTTAATCCCGATTTTTATCGATTAAAATCAGACGAAACCTTAACCCTCATTGAAGGTTTTAAAACGATGCAACAAACAACGGAATGGTCATGTGGAAACGCCGTTTCTTTAATGACACTTTGGAATATGGGAAAAACTGATTTAACAGAATGGGATATCGCACTTGCCATGGGTTCAAGTGTTGACGATGATACGGAAGGCGCTCTTCCTGGAAGTGCTAATAACTTTCATGAATATGGCACAACCGTTGAAGACATGTACAACTTCTTTTCTAATTTAGAAGGATTTAAAGTATTAGAAACAAGTTATCGCGCTGATTATACCGAGGCTGACTTGGTAAGCGAAGAGGATGGAGCAACCCCTTCTAATATCGGAAATCTAAAACCGACCTTCTCTTCATCATCTTTATACGCTTCAGAAAATAGTGACGATACTGAAGCTTGGGTTGACGATGCTAAAGATTCTTACTTCGTCACATGGCTAACAGGACACTTAAAAGCAGGAAGACCCGTTATGGTTGAATGGGGAGACTGGGATGGTCATTGGGTCTCTATTATTGGATATGATAACAATGGAACACCAAGTATTGGAGATGATACCTTAATTTTTGCTGATCCTTATGATACATCAGACCATTGGCAAGATGGATATACTATTTTTCCACTTGAACGCTTCTTCTATATGTGGCAAGATCGTAAAGTCGCACCTAAACCTTATCAATTACAACCCTTCATCGTTGTTGACAAAGTGACAGAATAAAAAAGAGTCTCAGGTAACTGAGACTCTTTTTTTATTTCAAATAATCGTTTAACCCTTTCATTCATACTTTTTGGCTCATTCTTCTTTATGAATATAAAAACGATATAAATTGACTTCGCTCTTTCACCCTTCTAGATGAAGAGGTTTCTTTCATATGGCGCGTCAATAATAAGCTCTGCTTCGCACGAGTCATCGCAACATAAAATAATCGGCATTCTTCCTCTTGATTAATCCCATCAAAATCGAGCGGGAACATCCCCTGACTCATAAATGGAATAATCACATGATCAAACTCAAGCCCCTTTGACTGATGCACCGTAATAATTGCAAGCTTATTTTCCTCTTTCATGACACGATCAAGTTCACTGCTTGATAACGCCATCAAATTAAGCATTTGAATCCAAATTTCTAAATTTGGTTGATGTGGATTCGTATGATGCAGGCGATGATAGGTCGCCCCAATGTAATTAAGTAACTCTATGATACTTTGCTTATGTGCTTCATCCTCACACTCAAAAGCATCTATTAAACCTTTCATCGCAACATGTGGCGGCTGTGTTTCAAAACAGTCTTGAATTTCTTTTAACCTTTGAATCGCTCCCCATAAATGAGGTTCATAAAATTTCATGACTTTTTTACGGTTTTCATGATGCGTCATTAACAAATCCATACTTTTAACGAGCACATCTTTTGTTGCTAAAATATCATCCATCGCATTATGCGTCGGCTCATGACTCACACCAACATAGGCGCTGACGGTATCTAACTTATGATTTTTCAAATCTGGATACAGGCGCCTAACAATATCTAAGGTATCATAATAGCCCATTGAATTTTCAAACATCAGACCTAAACGATTCATCTGACTACTCACAATTTTTAAATCATATTGAACATTATGACCAATCAATAAAGCGCCTTCTACAAACGCTTGAAACTGTAAAAAGACTTCTCTCGCCTCTTCGCCATGTTCGTTTAAATAGTCATCACTAAATCCGTGCACCAAAGCTGAGTCTCCAACCGAGTGGCTCGGTTTAATAAATCGTTCAAATGAACGAGTATACTCACCATTCACCAATTCAATAGCTGCAATTTGAATAACTTCATCTTGAGTCACATCAAGACCCGTTGATTCCACATCAAAAATGACAATTCGTCCCTTTTCAAACTGCTTCTTTAATAATCCATACGGTTCTTCATACTCATAAGCAGCTTCTTGAAACAAATCAATCATTCTCATCCCATAACTAACATATCGTTGACGATACGTTTGATTAAATAACTCAGGAGATACCTCAGGACAAATAAGTGGCAACAATCGTTCAAGTGATAAATGATCAAATGGATTAAGTTGAAATTTGACAAAGGCAAGTAAGTCTTTTACGACTTTGCGTCTAAATAAACTTAAATCTTCAATCAAATAACAGGGAATCCCCACATTTCTTAAAAAGTTTGAAACTTGAATATTTTGCTTATTTGTTCGCGTTAGAATCACAGTATTAGCGAGGTCATCTAATCGATAATGCTTTAGGTGATCGATAATAAAATCCATTTCCTCTTGTTGGGTCTGTGCTTCATAAAAGACAGGCCGACCTCCCACTTCCTCATTCGCTGCCTCAATCACGCGTGGGGATAGCCTCGGATTAATTAAGCGTGCTTTTTTCGCATTTTCTAAATAATTGGCACTCATTTGAACTAATCGTTTCAAAGACCGATAATTTAGGGATAACTCCAATCGTTTTGGATTAAATGTCGTCATAATTTGTGACAAAATCAGTTCTGGATTTGAATCACGCCACTCATAAATGGTTTGATTGAAATCCCCAAAAACACTAAATTGCTTTCCTTTTGCTAATTTTTCAATCAGTTGATATTCAAATTGGGAGGTATCTTGTACTTCATCTACCATCACCACCTTAAATCGCTCACGCCAACGTTCTAAAATCTCCTCATCTTCTAGTAATTCGCTAGCATAAACAATCAAATCATTAAAGTCAACAAGGTGATTTTCAAGAAGATACGTTTGATATGTTTCATATAACCAACAACCATACTGAGCTAAAAATCCAAGGGTATATGCTCCAGCATCACTTCTTCTATTCGAATATTGAAGTTTTTGTGCTTTTTCAGATTGATGAAAAGAGGCGACCACTCTTTTATAATCGTCACGATACGCTTTTGGAATCATTAAGCGATATAGTTTCAATTCTTGCAAATATTGATAGGCCAAATCGGCAATGACATAATCATCTTTCATTAACTGACGCACTAAAAACTTTCCATCCTCTTCATCCATCACCGAAAAATCACGCGAAATCTTACCGAAGTTTTTCGCTTCTTCTTTAATGAGTTGAAAACAAAAACTATGAAACGTTTTAACGAAAACCTCTTTGGCCAACCCATTCGTTACTTTTAGCAATCGTTCTGCTAATTCATGACAAGCTTTATTCGTAAAGGTTAAGCACAATATCTCTTTCGCCTCAATCCCCTGATTAATAAATCCCGCTACTCGTAATGAAATAACTTTCGTCTTCCCTGTTCCTGCCGGAGCCATGACTAATAAATTATCATTTAGGTTAGAAACGACCTCAGATTGTGCGTCATTTAAACCCGTTAACTCTTCTTCTAAATTCATGAAACATCACTCTCACTTCATTATCTATCCCGATACAAAACGATTGTTCCTTAGCAGTTATGTTGGGTTGCTCAAACAAAATACTAAGACGCAACATTTTAAAATCATAATCAGTTCTTAAACCCTTAAACCCTTTTGTATCGAGGATCCTATAGTCTAATAAAAAGAGGCTTAAAAAAATGCTCTAGACTTCTATCTCCTCTTACCTTAACACTATCCTTTCATTTTATGCAAGTCTCTCTCTCCCTATATCTAATATACCATTATTTCCCTCATAGAATTCAAACGAATATTCGTTTTTTTCTTGTATAATATAAAATAGATGACATTAATCTTTTAAATTCGACATCAGGTTTATACAGGAGGACTTTTAACTATGACTGCCGGAACGCATCAACGAGGTGGCCTACTTTGCGGACTTGTGACCCACCATCTTTTTATTGCCCCTTATTACGAGGAGGCTAATCTTTATTCTAAAATTTTCATTATCACCCTTTATTGTCTTGCGACCACCGTCGGGTCATTATTACCCGATATCGACATGACAGGATCTCAAATGGGAAAACTTTTTCCCTTTATCTCAAAATTCATTGCTAAAAACTTTAAACATCGAACACTGACTCATAGCTTTCTTTCTATCGCCTTCTTTTTTGTTTTAATTGCCTGCGCTCCATTACTAGACGTCGGAAATGAGTTTTATATTATTATTACCTGCGGCTTAATGCTTGGTCATATTTCACATATTGTACTTGATTTATTCACGCATCAAGGGGTTTGCTTATTTTATCCGTGTAAGAAAAAAATTAAACTCGCCAACTTTAAAACAGGTGCCAAAGGTGAACGTTTCATCAGTCAAATGCTCTTAATCAGTATGGTACTTTACGTCCTTTATGAAACTTATACAACCATGGTTTACGCCATTCATCAATAAAACCCGTGAAAATCACGGGTTTTATTTTGTACTTGGATATTTAATCGCATTCTTTTCTAATTTCTTTAAAATAATGTCTTTGACATCTACTTCTAATACATCAGCCATTTGCATGCAATAAATCATCACATCTGCTAATTCTTCAGAAACATGTTCTGCATCAAAGTCATTATTCCACTGAAAGCATTCTAACAATTCAGCTGCTTCAATTGAAATAGATTTTGCTAAATTTTCTGGAGTATGATAAGGTTTCCAGCCACGATCATCTCTAAATTTGATAATTTCTTTCATTGTCTCTTTCATGATAGAAGTCCTCACTTTTATAGTTTCAGTTTATTTTAACATATTTAAAATATCGTGATACTACCACTTTATTATTTTGTTTAATCTTCATACTCTATAGTAACTTAAATAAAGGAGTGATGACGATGAATAAAAATTCAAGCATCTATAAACTCTATAAAAAACTCAAGTATGAATGGGGACACCTCGACTTTGCCACTAAATGTATTTTTTTCATTGGAATCCTCCTTCTTTTCCAACTGATTTATGCTATTTTTGTTCCAGCTAATGCGCTAGATTCCACCACTCAGATTGTCTTTAGAACAAGTACCTCAAGTATCTTTGGTTTTATTCTTGGGATGGCTCATAGCTATTCAACTAAAAAAGCATCGCCACCTTCTGAAGAATCTGAAGATCATGAGAAACAAGAGTTTGTATTCAATAAAGATATTAATTTGAATAAAGCAACTCACGTTAGAATTTTGTTTTCAACAACGGTGTGCATCATTTGTATCATTGTTTTAATGATTGCTAATCGAACGAATAATCTAAGTTATCAAGAAGGGATTATTCAACTTCGCGACTTGATTTCAACAACCATTGGATTTTTAATCTCAAAAGCTTCTCATCATCATTAAAAAATCCTCCTATTAAGAGGATTTTTTTTTAATAATACGGCTAAAGAAACTATAAAAAGAGTTCCCCATCCACTTTAAATAAAAGGGCACATCATTCTCTTCATAGTAAACTTGTACATCATAACCATGTTCTATCCAATACTTTCGATCTCTTGGAAGGATATTCATGGCTAATGTTTTCTGCACCTGAAATGCGATAACCTGATCCTTTGTTGGAATCCACTCCGTTTCCTCCCCTTCTTCCACCGCTTTAATAAAAAATTTCAACTCTTTTCTACTGACCGCTTCATCCCAAGTTTTTACGTTCCGCTTCACTCGACCACAAAGATGCATCCCCCAAAAAGTTGCGACTTTTTCCATATAGTCTAAAACTTCATCGGCATATCCCCCTGCTGTTGTGGTCATTAATAAAACTGGTTTTTTTACTAATTCTGGACGATGATACCACTTGCAGGTACGGTCAATAAATCGTTTAAGTTGTCCACTCACGCCTGCCATGTAAACAGGTGACGTTAAAATAATTCCATCCGCCTGCCCCAGTTTTTCTAAAATCCCGATCACATCATCTTTAATCGGGCACCGGTCACTTAAGATACAAGCCTCACACCCTTTGCAATCTTGAATCAAGTAATTTGACAGATGAATGATTTGCAAAGAAATTCCCGCTTCCTTTAATAAGGGAGCCGCCGATTGAATGAGTTGATATGTATTTTTTTGACGCCCACTACTTGAAATTGCGATAACTTTTTTCAAAATATCACCTCGTAACTTTATTTACCAATTGTTTGCATGATACAATACAAAAATAAACAGGAGGTATCTTATGAGAAAAAACAAACTATTAATTACTGTTCGTTACTTAAGTTTACTCACGGTTATTTTTTCTTTCATTAGTTTGAATGAAACATTATCGATTTTTATTATCTTAATGCTGTTATGCTTACTTATCAATAGTCAGTTTCGTTTTTTCTCGCTTCGTCAAGCACCTTATATTATATGTTCGTTAGTTGTTGATTTAATCTTATTTATTTGTTTAAGTTCGTATCAACCGCAAATGGTAGCCTATTATTTTATTTTACCGATACTTGATAGTATTTTACTGTTACCAAGACGTTATCATCTTTCCTTGTCTTGTTTAATCGGAATGATCTTGCTATTTTTAATTTCTCACTCTTTCACATTAAATCAGATAACTTCTTTATTTGTGTTTCTCATCGTTGCTTTTTTAGGGCTTTATATTAAAGAAGAACATGAGAAGAAATTAGATGCTCAACTTTTATATGATGAACTTCGAATTTCTGAAGAAAAATTAAAACAGGCTAAAGAAGAATTAGAACTTTACGGGGCTTCAATAACAGAACTTGCCGTTTTAAAAGAGCGAAATCGAATTTCACGTGATATTCATGACAGTGTCGGACATGCTCTCTCAACAGCCATCATTCAATTGAATGCGATGGAAGTTATCGCCTCAAAAGAGAATTCAAGTGTTGCTCCTCTGGCTTTAAATTTACGTGAATTTTTAAAAAATTGTTTACAAGAAGTTCGTGAGGCCATTTCGACTTTAAAACCGAGTGAGTATCAAACGTATCAAGAGTTATATCGGATTGAAGAATTAATTGAGAATTTTAAAAAGTTATCTGGGATGAATGTCAGACTGACGATTTCTAAACAAAAATGGGAACTAAGCCCGAAAATGGGATTGACACTATATCGTGCCATTCAAGAAACATTGTCGAATGCACTCCGTCATGGTCAAGCAACGGATGCGTCCATTTCAATTCATTTTTCACCTGATCATGTGGTGTTAACGGCTGAAAATAATGGAATTGGCTGTCCTAATTTTCAAAAAGGGGTCGGTTTAACGAGTATGAGCGAGCGTGTCAGTGAGGTCAATGGGAAGGTTCACTTTATCCCTTCTACAGTTGGCTTTAAAATAAGAATTACGATTCCAAAGGGAAAGGGTGAAAGTTATGATTAGGATTTTAATTGTTGATGATGAAGCGCTAATTCGTGATGGACTTCGTTTAATGTTGTCGTTATTTGAAGATATTGAGGTCGTAGCAACAGCGTCAAATGGTGAGGAAGCCCTGAAGGCCTGTCAATCACACCCGGATATAGATCTTGTTTTGATAGATATTCGCATGCCTTTATGCGATGGAGTTCTTGGAACACGTTTGATTAAAGAAGCTTTTCCAAAGATAAAAGTGTTGATTTTAACCACGTTTAAAGATCAATCTTATATCCAAGAGGCGATGCAACTCGGTGCAAGTGGCTACTTATTAAAGGATAGTTCGCATGAGGTGATTTATGAGGGAATTAAATCTGCCATCATGGGGAATGTTATTTTTCATCCGGAAGTTGCAACTCAACTGTTAAATACGCAAACGACTTCAATTAAAAGTGATGCACAATTTTATGAGCAGTATCGTTTAAGCGAAAAGGAGCTGATGATTATTCGTGAGATTGCAACAGGATTAACAAATAAAGAAATCGCCGCCAAACTCTTTTTATCCGAAGGAACGATCAAAAATCATATCACGAATATTTTATTTAAACTTGAGCTTCGAGATCGCACTCAAATCGCCATTTTTGCATTTAAGAATGGATTAGCATAAAAAAACATCAGTTTCTACTTAGACTGATGTTTTTTTATTTCCCTATAAGGTCATTTTTTCTAAGTAAGTGACTTAAGTCACCCCCTACTATGACGATGGGTTATGGAATTGATATCCAGTTATGACTATAATGAAGGTATCAGATGATAAAATCAGGGAGGAAATAACATGAGTATTGTTAAGGTGAGTAATGTAACGAAACGTTTTAATGACAAACTTGTTTTAGATAATATCAGTTTTGAAATTGAAGAGGGTGAAATTTTTGGACTTATCGGACCGAATGGAGCCGGAAAATCGACGTTGATTAATATTATGACGACACTCGTTGAGGCGACAAATGGAAGTGTTGAAATTGGGGGCTATGATATTGTGAAGCAACCGATTGAGGCGAAGTCTTTAATCGGTCTTGTTCCTCAGGAGTTAGCGTTGATGGAGGAAATGACGGCCTATGATAATTTGTTATTTTTCGGTTCTCTTTATGGTCTAAGTTACAAGGTGCTAAAGGAACGTATTAATGAGGCTTTAATGGCAACCGGTTTAATGGATCGTAAAAAGGAGAAAGTT
This sequence comes from uncultured Turicibacter sp., assembly GCF_938044715.1. Taxonomy (NCBI): domain Bacteria; kingdom Bacillati; phylum Bacillota; class Erysipelotrichia; order Erysipelotrichales; family Turicibacteraceae; genus Turicibacter; species uncultured Turicibacter sp. The sequence continues at coordinate 2,644 of NZ_CALIOS010000132.1, read as the reverse complement.
AAAAAGTTTTCAGGAGGGATGAAACGTCGATTAAATATTGCCGCTGCTTTGATGCATCATCCTAGAATTTTAATTATGGATGAGCCCACTGTTGGGGTTGACCCACAATCTCGTAATCATATTTTTGAGTTTACGAAAAAGATTTGTAAGGAACGAAACACAACAGTGATTTATACCTCTCATTACATGGAAGAGATTGAGGAGCTTTGTTCAAAAGTTTTCATCATGGATTTAGGTAAAGAAATTGCGTCTGGAAGTCAGGAACAAATTAAATCCTTATCTGGAGAACAAACAAAGGTCATTCTAACGGTCGGTCATCTAAGTGGGGAAATCGTTCTAAAGTTACGAGGACTTGAGGGTGTTTCATTAGTAACGGAAGAAGGTAATCAAGTGACGTTAACGATTAATAAAGACTTCAAATTAACGTCCGCTATTGCATTACTTGAGTCATATTCTTCGCAGTTACAAGGGATTCGTTACGAAGAACCTCGTCTTGAAGATGTGTTCTTATGGTTAACTGGGAAATCGTTACGCGACTAAGGAGGAAGAGTGATGCGATTATTAATGTGGCTTTATGTGAATTTGAAAGTCGTTTTTAAGCAGTTTCCAATGACGATTTTGTATATGCTTGGACTGCCCTTATTCATTGGACTTTTAATGGGGAATATGATGACCATCCTGTTTGCAAATCCAAATTCGATGGAACCTTTACCTCTACAAATCATAGATGAGGATCAATCTACCTTATCGAATCAGTTGATTTCATTTTTAAACGATGAGTCAATGTCTTCCTACTTTATCATTTCAAATGATGAACGTGCTTCGACTTTAGTTATCCCCGATGGTTATGAAGAAAATCTTTTAACGGGAATGGGTGGTGAGTTAGTTTTAGAAGAACTCAATACGAATAAACATATGTTATCTCTTACTGTAGCAAAGTCAATTCTCGATCAGTACCACGAAGGTCTTTTTAGAAGTTTATCCACAGATAATCCCGAGCAATTATCTTTAATTTATGATAACACCAGTTTAAAATCTGTTTATATCGAATCTGCTCTTGCCTTAAACTCAACCACGTATTACTCTGTTGGAATGATGTCTTTCTTTGTCTTCATGATGATCATGAACATTTCAGGAGCTAGTTATAAAAGTGCGGAGCTTGGACTTGATAAGCGAATGTATTCAGCCCCGCTTACACGAGTCCGTATGTTTAATTATGATTATTTAGCAAATTTACTATATTGTGTTATTTTATTAAGCTTTTACGTTTTGGTTTACCGAGTCCTTGGATATTCATTTGAGGGACCTATTGCTCTGTTACTTTTACCTATTTTGGCAACCTCTTGTTTTATGGTAAGTGTCGGATCATTTATTGGTCACTTTTTCTCCGCTAAATATGGAAACATGTTGGCGTTAATTTTATTCTTTTTACAAATTTTTATCGGTGGCACCTTCTTACCGACTGACAGTGTCGCAACCTTCTCTCCGTCTTATTCGATTACTAAAATGTTTCAAAACTATATTTTATATGGAACGTGGGAAAGTTTAAAAACACCATTCCTAATGACGATAGCAATTGCGCTTAGTTTATATTTAATGACCTGTTTAAAAGAAAAATATCGTTTTTGGGAGGTAAAAAGATGATTCGATTAGCTTTAGTTCATATTAGACGTTATCTTAAAAATCCTATCTTATTGTTAATGATGGGACCTATTCCTTTATTTCTTGTCCTCGGTTCTCTATTTTTTTCAGATAGTGATCAAATAACTCCAAATGTTGCTTATGTTTTAGAATCAAATGGCATTTATGAAATAGAACTGTTAGAAAATTTAGGCGTTGAAGAAAAATTTATTTATCACGATCAAGAATCTGCACTTGAGGGATTAATGGCGAATGAGTTAGCAGGTGTCATTATCATTCCAAAGACGTTTTCAACTGACATTGAAGGTGGTGTCAAACCGCAAGTTGAAATTTTAAAAACAACGGAGGGCGCTGGAACAGCAGAAGTTGAAATTCAAATTGAACAACAAATTAACACTTGGCTAACTGACTACTATAACCTGAATCCGATTTCACTGATAACGACAAAAATCGAGTTCAAAGAAAAGCCTGTTGATATGAGTATGACGATGTTTATCGTGATGATCATTTATTTCATGTTCATCGGTGCCACCTCACTCGCAAAGGATGTGTATCAATTAAAACAACAAAAGGTTTTACATCGTGCGTTGAGTACGGCGAACAAGGATATTGAGATATTTGGTGGGTTAATTTTGGCGATGTGTTTCATTCAGGGAATTTGTTTTACGATTGTCTATTATATTGGGATGATGGTCTTGGATGTGTCAATGCCAAATCCATTGCTTCCACTTTTATTGATGTTTAGTATGTCGTTTGTTGCGTCGAGTCTTGTTATTTTTGTCACACGTGTCGTGAAAAATCCAAGTTTAATTGAGATGTCAATCGTTATGTATGCACTCGTCGGGTTTATTTTATCGATGCTTAGTATTAACCTGTTCGATTTCGGTTTTGAACCAACGCTCATGATGAATATCGCGAAGCTATTCCCGATTTACTGGGCATTTGATACAGCCCTTAATCTAACATTATGGCCGAATCTAATCATCATTTTGCTGTTTGGTGT
>NZ_CALIOS010000131.1:0-3033 GCF_938044715.1 uncultured Turicibacter sp. | reverse complement strand
CTGCTCCTCTTGTCACGAGCAGTGGATTCATACTTGCAAATAAAGTCGATGGACGAATCATTGCATCTAACGTAATATAACCAAACGTGATGATAAAAATGATATTAAATAACATCATTAACGCTCTTTTATTTTTTTAATTCTGTCATGCGATATTTCCTTTTTAAAAGCGCATAGTCTTCTTAAAAACACGTTAAGATTATACCACGAGTAAACACAAAAATTAGAAAAAAACAGTAATAATAAATATGTAATTATTAGGATAACAAATTTATGATTCTGTCAGTTACTTTTCAGATTATAAAACCTCAAAATACTTTGTATTTGAAATATTTCGATTAACAAGGTAATTAAATTTTGTTAAATTAAGAAGGAAGCAAATCTAAATGTCGAATCTTTAAGGGGGACTTATGTTTAAAACGAATAAACGACTTACTTTTCTAATTCTTATTATAGTTGTCACAATATCTGCTTGGATCGGGTTTGAATCACTGAATCCAGCCACACCAAACTACGATGATTTATCAAAGGTCAATGTAACCAATCAGATGAATCATATTCAAGAAATCGCAAAAGAACCACATTCTATTTATGATATCGAAGCGAAAGAAAACGTGAGAAATTATCTGATCTCACAACTAGAAGCATTCGGACTCCAACCCACACTTTACGAATATGAGGATGTTTATGTTGAGCGCAGTGATAGTTACGAAGACTTGCAAAATATTTATGCAACACTTGAAGGACAATCTGATTCGTATATTATGCTCGTGACACACTACGATAGGTCTCGTGCTAAACCAGAACGATATGCTGAAATGGATGGTTCACGCGGTGCTACCGATGTAAGATATGGCCTTTCAACCATTCTTGAAACAGTACGTGTGATCTAAGAAATGAACACTCCAATGATTAATGGAATTAAAATCCTCTTCACCGATGGCGAAGAATATGGATTACTTGGAGCTAAGCAAGCGGTCAATGAATCAGAAATTTTTGAAGGGGTTCGCTACCTGATCAATATTGAAGCACGTGGTACAAAAGGTCCTGCCGTCATGTTTGAAACAAGTCCTAACAACGCTGCTATTATGGATCTATTTAAAAAAAGTGAGCATCCTTTTTCGTATTCAATCACACCAGAAATTTATCGTTTACTTCCAAATGGGTCGGACTTCACTATTTTCTTACAACATGATTTGCCTGGCATTAACATCAGTGTGTGAGATGGTCTTGAAAATTATCATACACCCAATGATAATCCAGATCATTTAAGTGATGCTTCCCTTCAGCATTATGGAGATCACGTCTTGCCGATTGTAAAAGCTTTTGTTTAGGACGAAACTTATTCGGACGCAAACGCCCTAACTGCCTCACATGATTCTATTTTCTTCACGTTTGGAACGGCATTTATTAACTACTCCAAAACACTCAACTATCTTTTAATCATTGTAATCTTCGCTTTAATTATCTTCTTATTTAAAAAACTTCAGATACAAAAGCAGATGACAGTCTTTAAATATACGTTTTTAAATGCTGGCTTCACGATTTTAATGATGGGTTTATCCTATTTATTAACACGTTTTATTGCGGTGTTAAATGGGCGTCCATTTAAACTGACGTACTTACCACTTATGAAACATGAAGATTTTATCTTCGTTAGCGTGATTATCGTGACCTTTATCACGCACTTCTTAGTCATTAAAAAAATGACACATCGATTCAAAGAATCCTCAGAATTTTTACTTGGATTACTTGTCTTGCTTCTTATCTTGTCTTTGATTATCACCTTTACATTCCCAGGAGCGAGTTACTTAACCGTTTGTCCAGCCTTTTTAATCGCTATCTGTGCTTTTATTAAGACGTTATTAAATGGGAACTGGTATAGCTCTTATTTACTATTTATTCCAATTCCATTTATTATTATCTTATTTATTCCAACCATTTATCTATTTAATGCCGCTTTAACTCTTGGAGGCTTAGTCGCTAATATGCTATTGATTATGATTGCCTTTATTTCAATTCTCTCAAGTTTAAGTGCTATTGATTAATTTGAACCAAAAAGGGGCGCACCTCTGTCGTGCCACCTTTTTTGATATGATATGAATGAATTCTCAAGCGTTTGACATCCCTCCCACATGATCAATGGATTTTATTGTTCTCTGTGCGTTTTCTGTTTCGCTCTCCTCATTGTTAACACATTTAGCTATTAAACGGATACAATCAATTGATTAATTGATCGTCCCATTAAGTATAATTTCAAATAGATTTCTCGGCACTTTGTAAACTGACCAAATAATCGTTTCGCTTTTTGTTCATCCCCATAGACCTTCCAATAACCACAACATTTACAATTCGAGCCACAGTTCGTAATAAAACCTAACACATCTTCAATTGGATATCCTAAAAACACCCCAATTTCATGAGGAAATTCATCAGATGATGATAAACGTTGCTTTAACCTATTCAAAAGATCCGGAATCGTCGCTTGATGATGATACCCCAATTCCGTTAATAATTGTCGGGTTCTCACCTCTTTTAACTCTTCTAATAATTGATTCTTTCGATACACATAAAGAAGAACGGTTTGACAACTTTCTCGAAGAACATCAAGATAAAGGCCCTTTTCATTTAATTCTCGATTGAGAAGGATTAGCTCTTCTGTTAATTGTTCCTTACTTTTAAATTTATAATTAAACATATTAGCCGTTTTTAACCCGGCTAATGTAGGCGCTGCATGCTCAATTAATGTCCTTTTCATTTTTTCACCTCATTTTTAATGCATTTATTAGTATATTCAAATCTACTCTCTTTAACAGAACGGATGAATGGTGGGTATACCACCTCAAGTTAGCATATGCTAACTAATTGTTAAAAATAAAAGCAGGTTTTAACTGTTTCCTCAAGTTAGCTTATGCTAACTTTTGATTTAAACATAGCATATCTGAAATCATCTTACAATATTTATAATCACCTCTAACTAAATAACCAAATATAGTGATGAACTCCACCATTAGTTTCACTTGAACTTGCCTC
>NZ_CALIOS010000130.1:0-2485 GCF_938044715.1 uncultured Turicibacter sp. | reverse complement strand
CTAACAGATGATAATAAACACAGTTATATGTTTTTAATGGATGAAGAATGGAACATCTTGTACGCGAACAAAAAAATGCAAGAATACTACCATGAAACAGACCTACATCGTCTAAATCAAATTCTTCCTCCTTATATGTTAGCTCACGAAAAAATCCATCTGATCAGACAACACCTTAATCAAACTGGAAAATGGCGTGGGAGTCTAAATGTCGACTTAAATAATGTAAAACGAACAGTTGATTGTAGTATTCAAGTCATCACCGAAAATGATGGCAAAAAAGAAATAGCGGTCACCTATTTTGACAAATCAAAAGAACTCGAACTCGAAAAGTTAAAGGTCTATGATCACGAAAAAACTCAATTTATTTCAAATCTTTCTCATGAATTAAAAACGCCATTAAATGTCTTTTGTTCAGTCATTCAGTTACTAAATCAAATGGTGAACGTTAATGATGAAAAATTCAAACAAATTTATTTAAAATATCGTACCTCACTCGATGTCAGTGGAAAAAGGATGACGAAGCTTGTTAATAACTTAATGGATATTTCAAAAATAGAGATGAATACATTAGTCCCTCATTTTCATAATTATCAGGTTATCCAGTTACTACAAGATGTTACGGCTATCATATCAGCTCATCCGTGCTGTGAATCCGTCTCCATCAAGTTTCAAACAGACATCAATCATCATCTATTAAAATGTGATGGTTCGATGATTGAGCGAATTCTATGTAATCTTTTATCGAATGCCATTAAGTTTTCTTCGCCATCCACTACGATTACAGTGCGAACCCTGATAGAGGAGGAATGGTTTGTTTTAGAAGTGCAAGATGAAGGGATTGGGATTACCGCCATCGACCAATCGCTCATTTTTGAACGATTTGTGCAAGTCGATAAATCATTGACACGAATTAATGAAGGCATTGGGATGGGACTTTATATGGTGAAGAGCCTTGTTAGTCTACATGGCGGAAAAATCGAATTAGAAAGTGCTGCACACAAAGGAAGTACCTTTAAAATCTTATTACCGAATCTCTGCTTACCTGATACCCCATGCAAATCATATGAACCTGACACCTATAAAATTGAGTTAGAACTTGCAGATATTAAAAAATCATAACGTTAAAAAGGGATGAGCCTCTTATTGGCTCATCCCTTTTTAACGATCCCCTTATTATTTATCATATCTCCGCCAAAATGACTCAAACTAATTCAGACAACAATTCTGAAGGAAGTGAAGATATGACGAAACAAGCCAATCATTTAATACATGAAAAATCCCCCTATCTCTTACAGCATGCCTATAATCCTGTCAACTGGTATCCTTGGAATGATGAAGCCTTTACCAAAGCAAAAGAAGAAGACAAACCCATTTTTTTAAGCATCGGGTACTCAACTTGTCATTGGTGTCATGTCATGGAGCATGAATCTTTTGAAGATGAGGACGTTGCCACCTATTTAAATGAACACTTTATCTCGATTAAAGTGGATCGTGAAGAAAGACCCGATATCGATACGGTTTATATGAGTATTTGCCAAGCTTTAACCGGACAAGGGGGATGGCCACTCACCATTTTCATGACACCGACTCAACAAGCTTTTTATGCGGGAACTTATTTTCCAAAAACAAGCCGCTATGGCCGACCAGGATTTCTCGATGTTTTAAAAAACATTGACTTCAATTGGAATCATCATCGAGCTAAAGTAACGGACATTACCAAACAGATTGAATCTCACTTCAAAGACCTAGAAGGAATAGAGACTGAAGGGGATTCTTTATCCATGGCCATTATTCAAAACGGGGTCAATCAGCTAAAGCAAAGCTATGATCCACGATTTGGTGGCTTTGGAACCGCACCAAAATTTCCGACGCCGCACAAACTCATGTTTTTGCTTCGTTATGATGAACAAACAAAGGACAAGTCTGTCCAAGACATGGTGACTCAAACACTCGATCACATGTACAAAGGTGGAATTTTTGATCATCTTGGGTATGGCTTTTCACGTTATTCAACGGATGAAATCTGGCTCGTTCCTCATTTTGAGAAAATGCTATACGATAATGCGCTTCTTATGATTAGTTATACTGAAGCCTATCAAGTGACGCGTGAACCTCGTTACCTAAGTATTGCGATGCAAACCGCAGAGTATGTCTTAACTCAATTAACTAGTCCTGAAGGTGGATTTTATTGTGCAGAAGATGCGGATAGTGAAGGGGAAGAAGGTAAATTCTATGTCTTCACGCCAGCAGAAATCATCCAGATTCTAGGACATGAAAAGGGACACTGGTTTAATGAGTTTTATAATGTCACAGAAGAGGGGAACTTTGAAGGAAAAAATATCTTAAATCGACTGCATCATAAAAAACTAGAACTAGACATCAAAGAACTAGAGGCCTGCCGTGAAACATTACTCACCTACCGATTAGAACGAACACATCTTCATAAAGACGATAAAATCTTAACCTCTTGGAATGGCTTAAT